>JAJDEE010000063.1 GCA_029259975.1 Planctomycetota bacterium | reverse complement strand
TCTCAGTCAAGCAGGTCGGTTGGCAACCATGCCAGAAGAGAATCGTCTAGTCGTGGTTGATTATGCTTCAAATTTAGCCATGGTACGGCGTGTGCTGGCAAAAATAGACCGCCCGTTGCCTCAGGTTCGAATCACCGCGTTGATTTATGATATTAGTTTGCAGGACGTGGAGAAACTTGGCTTAAATTGGAACAGTTCGGGTAAGGGTAATAATCTCGATGCCGATGGTATTCCACAGCAAGCTCTAACCTTTGACACAACGACACTCATTCCGTTTGCTGCTGGCGCGGCTGGCGGAACGGCCACGATCAAGAGCTTGACGAGAAACTTTGATATTACGACTGTTGCTTTGCTGCTGCAAAACGCGAACGATGCTCGGCTACTTGCCAATCCAAATGTAACGGTGATGGAAAACCAAACGGCTGAAATGAGCAGTGTCCAACAGATTCCTTTCCAGCAGCTTACTCAATCATCGCTAGGTGGACAAATTGGCACGACGTCGTTCAAAGATGTCGGCGTGACACTACTGGTTACGCCAACGGTTGCTGCTGACGGAACGATCAAGCTTGTCGTCGAGCAGGAGTTTAGCCGTCTAGCAGGATTTACAGAAACTGATCAGCCGATTATCGACAGCCGCATTGCTAACACAACGGTGCGTGTTGCTAATCGCAAGACACTGGTCATCGGCGGACTACGCCAGCGTAGCGATACTGGCGACTTCAATGGAATTCCTTTTCTTAAGGATGTGAAATACATTGGACCTTTGTTCCGTTCACGAAATACAACAGTACGCGAAAGCGAGCTTACCATATTTTTAATGCCTGAAATCGTCAGCTACGAGCAAGCACCCTCTCAACGCGAGTATTTAGCACAGCAGACCGTCAACTGCCGACTCGACAGAGTTCCAATGGCAGAAGGTTGCGGAGAAGATCAAAGCTCGTGTAATAATTGTAGTGACGTGCCCAAGTTTGACGCGGTAGCCGTGCCGCTTGAGGGAGACATCATCTACGAAGGCCCAACCTCAAGGCCATCAATCGAAGCTCCGCCAGAGTTGATTCCCCCTGTTGCACAAAGCAAGCCTCAGCAATCGCTCCGACAAGAGGTCGCTCCTTTCCGAGCCGGCTTTGGAGATCGCTATCGAGCAGTCGGTGGCACAGACAAAAGTCGTACGATGATCCAAGAGTCAAGCTCGCCAGCTAGACGCTCGGTCAAAGATGATTCGCGAGCGCTGTTGCAGCTGCTACGCGCTAAGCGTTAAGTCGACAGCCCGTCATTTGCTCTGATGATGGTTCACACCAGATTGCATGTCAGGCGCGAGGTTCTTATACTTTCAAGTTGAAATAGAGAACCTTGTACTGCACACTGTATCTGGTGAGGATTAACACGATGGGGCAAGTAAATTCAAGACGTGATTTCCTGAAGGCATCGACGAGCTTAGCGGTTAGTGCTGGCTTAGCGCCTTGGTATTTGGGTTCTCAGAGCCAAGCGAACAATTTTAGGTCGCCTAGCGAGCAGCCTACCATAGCTTTTATTGGGACCGGAATTCGCTATCACACCTACTTGGCGCGCGCGGCGATGGAGTTTGGACCATGCGCTGCGATTTGCGATGTTGATGCCATTCAAGCTGGACGTGCAGTTCAGGTGGGCAAAGATCAAAACCGAGAGCATGGCCATTCGCCCCTCGTGCCGTTCTACGAAGATTATCGCCGCGTCTTGGATCGCAACGATATCGATGTGGTCGTTATCGCCACGCCTGACCACTGGCATACGAAAATTGCCATCGAAGCCATGCAAGCGGGCAAGGATGTTTACTGCGAAAAACCCTTGACGCTCACGATTCGTGAAGGGCAGCAAATGCTGGAAGTGATGAACAGAACGAAAAGGGTGGTACAGGTTGGCACTCAACAACGCACCGAAATGGAAAAGCGTTTTGCTACTGCTGCGGCGATGGTACGAGATGGGCGCATCGGAAAAGTAAAGCGTGTGACCTGTGCGATCGGGGCCGCAGATGTTTGCGACTCCCTTCCCCTTGCCAAGGTGCCGAAGGTTCTGAACTGGGATATGTGGCAGGGACAAGCACCCAAGGCCGAGTATCGCCAGGGAAAGATTATTCATCTGGATGGTTGGGGAGCGGGTTTTCCGCTGGGCAGGACCCATCGACACTATCGCTGGTTCTACGAGTATGCTGGTGGTCGAGTTACTGACTGGGGAGCACATCACCTTGACATCGCCATGTGGGCACTCGACAAACTACATGCCGACATCGGCAATATTACGATCAAGCCATTATTTGCCAAGCACCCAGTGCCATTGGTCAACGGGATGCCGACGGAGGACGATCGCTTTAACACCGCTTCGGAACTTGAGGTGCGAGTGACGTTCGCAGACGGAATTGAAATGATGATCGTTCACGATGCACAAGAGAATCATGGCTTTGGAAATGGCATCCTGTTCCAAGGTCAGAAAGGTCGTTTTTTGGTCAACCGTGGCAAGCTGGTCGGCGGCCCGGTCGAGCAGTTGAAAGAAAACCCTTTGCCGCAGGATGCGCTAACGAAACTCTACGGCTGCGACGTCCCCGAGTCGCACATGCTCAACTTCATGGAGTGTATCAAGACTCGCAACAAGCCAGTATCAGATGTGGAGTCTCATCACCGTATGCTGTCGGTGTGCCATGCGGTGAATGTCGCCTTGCGGTTAGATCGAGAACAGGTATACGACCCAAAAACGGAACAATTCGTCGGGGACGCTCAATCCAACACTTTCGTCGAACGCGAGCAACGCAAAGGTTTTGAAATCAAGACGTAGTTTCAATACCGCCACCTTAGTTTTTTCGTAACCGTTCATTGCGCCGTCGCTGGCTGCCTTGTGCTGTAAAGGCATAGACAACACGAGTTTCGCGGGCTTTTGAGGGGGAGTCTTGCGCACTGCACTGATTATGCGGTTTGTCCCACGCGGTTTGGCAGTGCTTCTCGCTGCCCGACATCCTACCACGTGCTAGATTTGATTGGGTATTTGCCCTCTGTCGGTCTACTGGCCTTGTGGCCTTTACATACGTGGCATCGGAAATTATGAAACGCTATCTTCTAACTTTGGCTGCCGCTGTTTGCTGTTCTTTGAGCCTGTACTTTATTGGTGGTGAACAAGATCAGAATCAAAGTACCGTTTCGTTGAAGCAAGACTTGGCGGAAAGTGTCGCCGAGGCAGAAAAACCTGTCAACGTGGTTGAGGGTGGCGAATCGAGCGCAGAAGAACAGGCGATTGACCAAGAGCCGCTCAGCGAGAAAATCAAGCTCGCTTTCGAGCCGCCCTTTCCTGAGCGGACAAATATTTTCCAGGCTCCCAAACGGCAAGGCGGGAGGCGTGCTAGTTCTAAAGACCAGTCAGAGACGTCTGTAGAGCTGCTCGGATTCGTGGATGTCGATGGCCAGCATGTGGCGCTTTCGATCGACGGATTGGTGACGATGGTTGCTGAGGGCGAAAGGCAAAATGGCATCGAGGTGATTTCGATTCAGCCGCCTGCGGTCGTGCTGCAACGTGGCCGGCAACGCTGGCGAGCCTCGTTTGAGAATTGAGTTGAGTTGCAACTCATTCTCCCGATTCCCAGGGATTACTTGGCCTTGTTTCTGGTTCAGGATGCAATTGGGCCTCGTCTTCTGCGACTCTTGCAGGCAAATTTCGGCGTTGGTGTTGAAGCTCGATAGCAACCGATCGCATGTTAAGTAGCAGCACAATGATCGCTGCCGGACCAATTACGAGCAGCACCGTCAGGGCATCGACTGCTGCGCCATTGTCGACTAATTCAGCCAATGTCCAAATAGGGTTGGTGATATGCAACAGCGAATACTGGCTGCCAAATTGAAGTGCTGAACTCATGAAGGACAAAACTTGAGGTCCTCCGCAGCCAGCCAGTAGCAAGATGACATGCAGCAAGAATCCGGCCGTCAACGACACGAAAACAAACCGTCGCGCTAAGCTGATCAACAGCTTTCCAAGGCCCAGATAGAAGACGACATAACTCCAGCTGAGTGAGTAAAAATAGAATATTTGCTCACTATTCAGCCATCGTGTTCTCGCCTGGTCTGTAAAAACCATCAATAGTAATCCCACAGCAAAAAGCATCGTGAGGTTAGCTACACAAAACATATATCCAGTCCCTGGGCCGGGGTTGAGCCAGGTAAAAAACGCACGCCCCAGCTGGCTCTGCGGTAGCGATCGCTGAACGCGTCGGGAGAGATGTGGCCACTCGCTAGTAAGGAACGTCCCCATCGCGTACCAATAGATGCCAGAAATAACTGCGGTTACAAACAGCACTTCGTTGATGATTCGCGTTCCTTCTTCAATCACAGGCAGAGCCATCCAGCCAAAGAAACAAGCTTGTTGCAGAAGCATGAGACGTCGCAAGGGTGTTGAGCGGTTCTCGCTGTTAAAAGCTATTTGCGCTGAAGCTGCGGCATGTAGCAGTGCGAATGTAGTGAGGTGGAGAGTAAGAAAGGCCAAATTGCCGACCCAAAACCAGACGTCGCGCAAATAGGAGTAGCTGTCGTAGATAAACTCCGACATAAGTAGGATGGACATGATGAAGAAACCAGCCAGTAACAGCACCAATAGTACGGAAACTAGCACCTGCGAGTACCGCACCTTCGCAAGAGTGCCTGCCAGTAGGGCCAGGATAGATAGCCCCAGCGAAGTCAAAATGAGATAGCACAACAACATCGTAACGGTGAGCGCATCGACCCCGCGAAGTAAAAAAGTAAACGCAATACATGGGCTGACCGCCGACAAAAAGACGAGCATCTGCACGATAGCACTGGTGAGTTTCCCCGTAACGATTTGTCCCGTCGTAAGCGTGGTGATCGAGAGCAGATCGTAGGTATTATCTTCTTGCTCAGCAGCTAAGGAGCGAAAAGCGGAGTACGGAACGATCATCATTAGAGGAAACGCTAAAATTATCGCATAGACGTGCAGCATCTGTGCACCTGCCGCCACAAAATAGACGTCTGGGCCGACGATTGCGACGACTGTGAAGCTGGCTATCCAACACGCAATCAGCACCACGAGAAAGGTCACGATAAACTGACGGCTTTTGAGCGCTTGGCGGGTTTCTTTGACAAGGATCGGATTGGCGCGGTCGGCTATTCTTTCTAGGCCGCGATAGGCTTTGCCTAGCCAGTTTCTCCAGCTTGGCGTGATGGGAGCGACGCTGCTCATTGTACCCTGCCTTCTGTAACATGCAGGAAGACGTCTTCTAAACTTTTTGTTTTGCTGGCGAATTCAAGGACTGAGAATCCGGCCTCGACGATTTCTCGCAACAAGACAGCTTGTGCGGATTCGTCGCCGTCGTGATTAAGTGTTACGATCTTTGCTTCCGCATGAACGTCCGAAATGTCGTTGCGCTCTGCCAGCCATTCTAGCAATCGCTCTGGAGTTTCTAGCGTACGCAGACGCACGCGGCTGGTGGTTTCGGCCTTCGCGCTGATTTCCTCGACACTGCCGACGACTAGTAGCTTTCCTTGTTCGATGATGCCGACCTTGTCGCAGATCTCTGCCAG
>JAJDEE010000062.1 GCA_029259975.1 Planctomycetota bacterium | reverse complement strand
TGTTTTACGAGAGCTGAGGACATAGAAATTTCCTTTGTCGGCACACTAGCATTTGAGTAGCCATTTCGTGAAGAAACATTTCGCGAGGAAACATTTCCGCGAGGAAAGCGGACGACCCAGTACCCGCCAAAATTCGCGGGCATCCAGCGTTAGTAAATCGTTACGGCCGATAGGGTTACATAGGCAGACAGCAGGCCGAATGTGTCAGCTTAGCCCCACAGTCTAGCGGGGCTGCTACAGAGCGTCAATCGGTGCGAAACCCCGCTGGCGGGACGATTTCAAGGAAATTGCCTCAGAGATCGCAGATTCTTACGCTTGTTACGTGCGTCTGTCATGAAAGTACTTCCAGACATCGATAGTATCTAGAACTAATGAGAGGGTCAGAAGAGTTGAAAGTGCTACTAGATACCACAAGAGTCCACCGTCGGCATGCGGAAGTTGAAGAATGATGTAGGGTAACAGAAAGACCCAAAATACATGACCAAGCCCTAAGATTTTTTCGAAACCGTAATACGAATACAGGGCCATCATCATCAGGGCGGATAACAAGAAAATAATCAGGATGACCTTAGCTACGAGTGCAGGCCAAAATAACAGACACGCCATATTCGCCAGGGCTAATAACGCCACCCATAGGGACACCCATAGAGGCTGTCGTGCTAGATCGACGAAGAAAAGGAGCGGGTTACGAATGTCCATAGCACCTAACGTCACCGGTCACCGGGCGGCGACGAAAGATTCTTCATTGGCAAATCGTCCGACTTCGCCGCTCTGGTGCAACGGTTTGTTAGTCGGGATTTGAAGCGAGGACGATCTGACTGTTGTTCTTCAGCTTGTAGGCAGTCAACCAGTGCATCAAGCGTTCCACCCGCATCAGCCAGTAGCCGTTCACGCACAGCGTGCAGTTCATCATGATTTGGATTATTGGTCATGATCGTCTCCGCCAAGGAATTCAGCTGGTGTACATATCAATAACTGCCCGAATCCGCGTTCATTCAAAAGGCGATAAACGCGAGGCAGCTCATGGGCGTTCGCAATATGCTTGCAATTCAGAGTCAGTATGTATTGTACCCCACCTACTGCGGCAGCGGCAACGTGAAGCGCATCGGCAGCAGCTTTTTGCGGCATAATTGATGCAGACACTATCGCACGAGCGAGAGTTCTGACATCGTTGTTAATGGAGACGGTTGGCAGACCGTTGAGAAGCTTCAATCGCTCTGCCGCAGCGGACGGATCGCCAGCAGATGCCTCGTCAATCACAAGTTGTGACGTAACGAGCTCGAAGCTGGGCCGTTCGATTGCCCACCATTCCCGGGCTTGGTGCTGAATCGCCGCAATTTGAACGTCAGAACTCGGCCGTGCGGTCGCATGGCTGACAATCGATGTTTCGATGTAGACGGTGTCCATCTCGACATCCTACCACGACGAACGAACGAAGTCACCGGTCCGTGAGTAAACGTGGCTGAGCAAAGCGAACTCGCGATGTTCCCGTACGGGTTCACACCTTTGTTCGTCAGCGATGCGTGAGGGGTGCGGCTTCATCGACCAATGCGAATGGCTATGACGTTATCTGTTTGATCCAGAAGGAACATGTAGTCATCGTATGCCAACGCGTCTAATCGAATCTGCTTCGGTCGAAGCTCAATTTTTGTGTCGAGGGGCTCGCCAAGATTGTCACGAACATCCTCGGCGGTATTGCCAACCGAAATTCCGTTTTCCAACGCGTAGTCTCTGGACGAGACGGTTACACCAGTAAGCTCCTTTCCTCGGTCGAACTCAAAATTCAAACCTTGATCTGCAAACCGTTTCCGCATTTCAGAAGAGTCGGTACCAAGTATTTCCTCAAGCGTGCTGATACCAATCAGATATTCGCCAACGCCTCTGGCGGTAATTACGCGACTAGAATCAATGTCGGTTGCGGCGGGAGTGAAATTTCCTTTGTCACTACAACCACAACACGTGAAGATTACGCAAAGAACTGCTATCGCGGACTCTAGAAAAGTCTTGGGGAGTGTGGTCATTTGTTTCTATCCCGCCTAACGAGATATGGGTGGGGTTTACCTTCGCAGAACACAATATTCTAGCAACTTCCCAAATAGCCACAAATCCCTAGCAAGAAAGGGTTTGCAGTCGATACGTTGAAAGCGGTACGGCGCGAGCCGTCCGGTTGAGTCCTACACGCGGGTACTGAATCGGAAAGCTAAACCGGAGGGCTTGCGCCCTTCCGCTACAAAATATCGGCCTTTCCTCGATGGCCAAAAATCGTTGCTGCAATTGGCCGGGTCGATTGGTAAAATGTTGGAGCGGGGACGGGTCATTTCGTGTCGAAAGAATAGGACGCGGAGGAACGCGGATTCAACGGATAGGCGCGGAGGGTTGTAATCGCCTTGGCACGCTTTTTCAATCCGAGTCGATCCGTACGATCCTCGTTCCTCCGCGTCCTATTCGGTTGTGCCCGCCCACGACTTTTGCGACCCCCATCTCAAAACAATTCGGAGGATTTGACGCTTGTTTTTTAGTGCTTTCCGTTAACTGCCCGTTGGAGTTTTGACACACTTCGCAGGTCCAAAATCGCAAAACTAGCGCCGTTTCGAGCAGTACCTTTTGAGCAAACCCCTGCGATTGCAGGGTGAAACGAAATGAGTTGGCGAAAATCGCTCGGACTTTTGCGACAAAAAACGCGTTTTGTGCGCCAGTCGCAAAAGTGCACAGCGTGCAAGTACATAGCGTGCAAGTACATGGCGTGCAAGTACATGGCGTGCAAATCGAGAAAGACGCTCAATATTTAGGCGTCGATTTGCTGTAGTCCAGCCAGGAACGCGTCGTGGAGGTGGCCATTGGTGGCGAGGACGCCACGGTTGGTGGCGAGGGTGCGGCCATGGGAGAAATCGAGCGGACGACCGTCGAGATCGCTGACACGACCGCCGGCTTCTTCGACGATGATTGAACCGGCAGCTTGGTCCCAGATTCTTTCGCGATAGTCAGGCATCTTGGGCGAGATCAGCCGGAGATTGACGTCGCCACCGCCGGCGGCAAGGACGGCGTATTTGGCTTGGCTGTCCATCGGCACAGGGTCGGCGGTGATACCGAGCGATTTGACGAGTAGGCCAATCCCGCCGGTGTCGGTGTGAGCTTTTTCGACAGAGCAAAGCAGACGGGCGTCGTTGGCAGTGGCCCGATCGGAAACGTTGAGTTGTCGCCACGCGGCGTCATTGTTGTGAGTGCTGGAGTCGAGCAGCGAACCGAGCCAAGTGCCGTTGCCGCGACGAGCAACGAGCAACGAGCCGGCACCGCCACGATCGGGTCGAGACGCTTCGACCAGTTCGGGGCAACCAAGGGCACCGACGCGTACTTCGCCGTTGCGAATAAAGCCGAGAGCAACGGCGAACTGATCGCCGCGTAAAAAACCTTTGGTGCCGTCGACCGGGTCGAGCGTCCAAAATTTGTCGGTTGGCTCGCCTGCACCGCGGTCGATCCACTCGCAAACATTTTCAGACGTGGCAGAGGGAACCATTTGCTGAACGAAGTGCGTAATTTGATCGAGGGTCGCTTGGCCCTCAGTAGTTCGCAGGGCGTCTGCGCTTTCTTCGCCAACAAAGCCCATGGCAGGAAAGGTTTCGGAAAGGCGGAGGCCAACGATCGCCTGAGCGGCGAAGTCGGCAACAGTGACAGGCGATTTGTCGTCCTTGGACAAGGCCCCTTTGTTTGAGAAACCGCCAACCATTTCGCTTTGAACGCGACGGACAAGCTGGGCAGCTTCGCGCACAGCAGCGATGGCGAAGCGGGCCTTCGAGCAGTCGATAGGGCAGAACATTGGACAGGAACTGGGGCTGGAATATGTAGCTGGGAATGGGGAGAAGGAGTAGCCCTCGGCTCTGCCGTGGGACGAAGAAGCGAATACTAAAACAAACGCTACTCGCACGTTGTCGCGGGAGCGACCAGTAAAAGCTACCCCGCTAGGACTTGAACCTAGAATGAGGGCGTCAAAAGCCCTAGTGTTACCAATTACACCACGGGGTAAGGCAGCTATGGGTACTTTACGCGAATTTTGCCGAGGGCGGAAGTGCTATGTAGGGAAGGGTGAAGGGTGAAGTGGAAGGGAGGGCGAAAGGAACAACATTCATCCTTCGGACTCCCTCAACCGATTAGCGACGGCAAAGGTGACTTGCTCTAGCTCGCGGGCTAGATCGACGCCCACTTTGCTGACACCCACGGGAAGATTGAGGGTCACAGGGGCAAAATTCAAAATGCCCCCAACGCCAGCGGCGACCAGTTGGTCGGCTACGACTTGGGCATCGCTAGCCGGGACGGCCACGAGCCCAAGTTCCACTTTTTCTTGGGTTACGATTTCGTTCAATTGCGAAAGGTGATGAATCGGAACTCCCTCGATTTCTGTACCAATTTTAGGAGAATCTGTATCGAAAGCAGCCACGAGTCGGAAACCTTGGCTACGAAAGCCGCGGTATCCCAAGAGAGCACGGCCCAGGTTACCTACGCCAACCAACACGACTCGCCATTCGCGGTCGGTGCCTAAAATTTTTCGGATGGCCGCTACCAATTCGTCGCAACGATATCCGACGCCCGGATGTCCGAAATGGCCGAAGTGGGCCAGGTCTTTTCGCACCTGGGCATCCGTGAATCCCAACCGACGTCCCAGTTGGCCGCTACTGGTGGTCTCGTTGCCGTCGCTGATCAAGTGATGCAGCTCGCGCAAATACAAGCTGAGCCGATTGACGACCGCCGCCGGCACCGCAGAGGGAGCAACGGCGTGATCCGAACGAGACGGTTCGGGCTTGGAAGGATTGGGTTG
Organism: Planctomycetota bacterium; assembly: GCA_029259975.1. GTDB lineage: Bacteria > Planctomycetota > Planctomycetia > Pirellulales > Lacipirellulaceae > Bythopirellula. Next base: position 2,151 of record JAJDEE010000062.1, on the reverse strand, counting down.
ATCGGGGCTCATGCCGTTTTGCCGTTATCGGTGCATGGGAATTGCCAAGGCAAAGCCCGTTTAAGTGTGAAGCCTCATTTTAGCACCGGGGCGACATCGCCAGCAAGTATAACCTGAAGAAGCAAAGGATTCGATCGTTAGTTGTGGCAAGGGGTTACGCCGATTTGCCTAGATTCGTCCACATGGCAAGAGGGAGGATTTTCGGCATAGCTCAACCTTTTTGCTTGGTTGATTTTTTTCACCCTCGCTACGTGGTTGGCACGACCAGACAACCCTTGCTAGCAGTACAAGCCCTACTCGTCGAGCAAGTTCACACGAGATTGCTGTTCGGGCAATTTGCAACACGCCAGTCGTAGTGGCTAGGTACAGCAAGGAGTTTGGGGAGTGTAGTAAAAAGGCAACATCTGGCTAAGGAGGAATGCTTGCATGGGTCGAAATGTACTACGGATGGGAAAGTTCCCATTTTGACCAAGCTGTATATTTTACCCATGTGAGCTACGAAGGAGACAAACCAATGAGAGCTAAAACTGCATTGCAGGCTCTCGCTGCCATCGCCATTGTAATGCTGCCGTCGGCAGCATGGGCGGGGTATTGCGGAGCTGCACGATACAATGGCTGTACGCCATGTTGCCACCAACGGCAGTGTCATACCGTCATGAAGACGGTTCGCTGTGTGAAGTGGGAACGAGTCAACAAAACTCGTTGTCGTACCGTTTACGACCGAGTTTGTGAAGACAAAGTAGTGAATGTAACCAATTACGTTCGCGAGCAACGCCAAAAGCAAGTTTGCTACACCGTGTGCAAGCCTGTTTGGGAGACCAAGACCCGGACCTACACCGTATGCAAGCCTGTTTGGGAAACCAAGACTCGCAACGTTTGCTACACCGTATGCAAGCCCGTTTGGGAAACCAAGACCCGGACCTACACCGTATGCAAGCCTGTTTGGGAAACCAAGACTCGCAAAGTTTGCTACACCGTGAATCGCCCAGTTTGGGAAACCAAGACTCGCACTTATACGGTCAACAAACCAGTTTGGGAAACTCGCACTCGAGAAATTCCTTACACAGTAAGCAAGCCTGTCTGGGAAACTCGAACACGAACCTACACCGTCAACAAGCCGGTTTGGGAAACTCGCACCAAGGAAGTTCCTTACACGGTACGTGTTGCTGTGCCTTACACCAAAACCATCCAAGTTCGTGGTGGCCATTGGGAATCGCGTAGTTACACAGTTCCGGGCAAGGTTCACACCAAGACCGTTCGCGACGCGGGTACGTTTAGCTACGACGCCTCGCAATGCCGATGTGTCTACTGCCCTGGTCCTTGCCGCACGCTGACGTGCCAAGCTCCAGACCGCACTTGCTGCAAGCGTGTTTGGGTTCCGACCTGTGAGTCAAAAGAAATCAACTGCACCAAGTATGTCTGCGAACAGCGTTCTCGCTCAGTTTGCTACAAGGTGTGCCGTATGGTTCCTGAGACCAAAACTTGCAACTACAAGGTGTGCCGCACAGTTTGCGAACAGCGGACTCGTACCTGCTGCTACAAAGTGTGCCGCATGGTTCCCGAGACCAAGACCTGCTGCTACAAAGTGTGCCGCATGGTTCCCGAGCAACGCACCAAGACAGTGTGCTACTCGGTGTGCAAGCCAGTTTGCTCTCAGAAGACGATCAAGGTTTACAAGTGTGTGCCACGGCAAGTGCCGTACACGGTCACACGTTGTGTTCGTCGCGTCTACTGCAAGCAGGTACCAGTTTGCGTTTGCTGCCCTTGCTGCCGCTAGTTGGAAGTAAGTAAAATAAGCCCCCTTGTCCGCTGGCTAAATTGGCCTCACGTGGGAAAAGGGCTTGGTCAAAGAAGTGACAGGCGGCTCGACTTGCAATTTGTAAGTCGGGCCGTCGTTTTTTTTGTGCCTATTCTTTAAGGGCACCTTATGAACACTGCCTTTGCCCCCCCCGATTGGTACTTTTGCAAAGGCGATCAAAACGTGTTTTTCGTGGCAAAACCTCCTGACTTTTGCACAGCCTCGTTTCGTTTGGAGCTGTAATTAAAGGTGTTTCTGAACAAGGCCCCGTGCAAAACCCCCGGAGTTTTGCCAGTAACCGAAATGCAACGCATCACCGGAAAAGCGCAACAAGACACATCCCGGCAATGCGA
>JAJDEE010000061.1 GCA_029259975.1 Planctomycetota bacterium | reverse complement strand
ACGTACGAGGCAATTGCCAGACGAAACCGCTGCCATTCGTTTGCTGCTTTCGCATCCGAATGCTCAGATTATTGTTGCCAAGCCGATGATCGATCGGATGGTTGGCTTGCTGGTAACCGACGTGGAACAGACCTTGCCGGTTTCGGATCGAGTGACAGTCAAAAATGGCAGCCTTTTTGGGCGATCGAGAACGGCGAATGTCCACGGCATTGCACATACGCACGGAAAGATCCATTTGGAAATGGAGGCCAACCAGGAATTGGCCGACTTGCAGTTGGTTTACCAGGGAGAAGTCGAATCGCACTGCCGAGCCATCGTAGGGTCGGTGACGGTAGCCATGCAAACACTCGGGCCGGTCCGAGCGGTCACGCCTATACAAATCAGCCTGCAGGGCATCGAACTGCTGACGACCAAAGTTTTACCGCAAGTCAAAACCAGTGTGACTGGTGTGTCGGCGCAGAGCAACTTCATCCGACGTCTTGGAAACCGTCGAGTTCACGAGCCTGAATCGTTGCGGCAGATGAATTCGCGTGCGCGTGCCAAAACAGCCAATCTAATTCAATTAGAAATGGGCGTTCGCGTTACGACGGCGCTCGAAGAAATTCGGGCAGAGCTGCAAAAAAACCAAGCATCCATGGACAACTTTCAAGACGTCTTGGCACCAATCGCCCGTGAGGGAGCGACCGTGCAGTGGTCTGGGATCGAAAGCTCGACAGAGGGAATCACCGTCCATGCCCTCAGCCAGCGTCGCGAGCAGTTTGGTGCTGTTAATCGCTGCCCATTGACGAGCTCGGCAGATGTGCAATTCCGCTTGCATGTCTCGTTTTTCAACAACTTGGCCGAGACGATCATGGCAGGCAAAACGTTTACCGACGAATACTTCATGAAGTACAGCAAAATTCTCCAAGCCGAATTGCCGCCGGCGTTGATGGTGCATTCTCGATCGGTGCGATGGGCCATCGTCGCTGCCAAGCCACGTCCGCTGGAAATCACGATTCCGGCTCCCAATCAATTCCGAATTGAATTGCGAATGCAGCAGGTGGAGATCGGTGACGAACAGTTCGACTGCCCGTCGATTGCGACAATAAACTATGGACTCGTTGAAAATGAGTATGGTGATACCTATCTCGAGCGTCAGGGCGACATTGAACTCGAATCGCCGATATCCACACCGAACCGAGAATTTTTGGTGCAAAAGCTGCAAGCCTTTTTTGCTCCGATCCTCGATGGCGGCGGCGTTGCGTTGCCCGAAGGTGGCAGCCTGGGCCGCTTACGAGGCTTGAAACCTCACGGAGTGATTGCCAATCACGATTGGCTAACACTCGGCGTCGACGTACCGACGGAATTCCTTGAGCAGTGGATGCCGCTGGCGAAATAGTCGGGGCACTTCAGAGAATCAACGCCACGATGGCGATGACGGCCAAAATTGTGGCAACGAGGGTTTTAACGCCGGTACCTAGCAACCGACCAACGAAAGCTGCGATTCCGACGCGTAGCGACTGGCGAGAGGATTCGCCGCGTGAATGTTCGGCAAAACCTGCGCCTGCCAAAGCGCCTAAAGCGCCGCCGAGCAGGGCTGCGATGGGCGGGCCGATTAGGGGGATGGGTAGTCCGAGCGAAGCGCCCAGCAGTGCGCCGGCCATCGAGCCGATCAGGGAAAAAATTGCGGCTCGGCGGCTGCCACCGGCACGGCGTGCGCCCCAAACTCCGGCGGCAAGTTCGGCTAGTTCTCCCCCGGCCGCTAAAGCGGTCATCGCCAGGAGGGTGAGCCAGGTGATTTGAGTTGGGCCGCTGAAGGGCGTGAGCCAAGCGTAAAGTGCTGCGGCGGCGACCATCAGCCAGTTGCCAGGCAGGCCCATCAGAGTGAGTGCCCAGCCGGCGGCAATCGCTACAATCAGTAGCGCAATAGCCGTGATGAGAAGGAGGTATTCCATGCGAGAATGATACGCGATGAGCGTCTCGATCAAAACCGTCAAAAAATCGCAGCTTTTGGCCCCGTTTTCTTACGGGCAGGTTCGGCTACAATGGGGCGTTTGTGGTCATCCAGATTGAGCCAACTACCAGCTAGACAAATTACTGAGGAGAGTTGCGTGCCCGGAACGAGTGTGATTGGATTGCAGTGGGGCGACGAAGCCAAGGGAAAAATCGTCGACCTGTTGACGCAGCGGCACGATGTGGTCGTGCGTTATCAAGGGGGAGCCAACGCCGGGCATACGGTCGTCGTGGGTGAGGAAGTCTACAAGCTGTCGCTGCTGCCCAGTGGTGTGCTGACGCCTGGGGTGACTTGCGTGATCGCTGGCGGCGTGGTGCTAAACCCAGCGAAGGCGATCGAAGAGCTGGGCGAACTCGCTTCGCGTAACGTTGAAGACTCGGATAACCTTAAAATTAGCGACCGCGTGCATGTTATTTTCCCTTGGCATTTTGCCGAGGATCGGGTGATGGACAAAAATACGTCTGATGGCGAAAACATCGGCACCACCGGCCGAGGCATTGGTCCCTGCTATCGCGACAAAGTGGGGCGCTCGTATGCCGTGCGGTTGGGCGACATGTACCGCGACACATTTCGTGAACAGGTGCAGCACAATGTCGAAGTGAAAAATGGCATCTTGGCGGCTATGTATCCGCCCGGCGAGTTTGCTCCGCTCGACGCGCAAGCGATTTACGAAGAGTATCGTGCTTACGCTGAAAAGCTCAAGCCGTATGTGGCCGACACGACAGAATACTTGCTTACGGCAGCAGAAGCTGGAAAACGAATACTGTTCGAGGGAGCACAAGGGGCGCTGCTCGATGTCGATCACGGTACGTATCCGTTTGTGACAAGCAGTAATAGTTCGGGAGTTGGTATCTCGAACGGCTCAGGCGTGCCAGCGCGATATATTAATCACACAATTGGCATTGTAAAAGCTTACACCTCGCGAGTTGGCGGCGGGCCGTTTCCGACGGAGCAAGACAACCAGCTTGGCCAACAAATCCGCGACAAAGGCAACGAGTACGGCACAGTCACGAGACGACCTCGTCGCTGCGGGTGGCTCGACGCGGTCGCGGTGCGCTACACAACGCGGCTTAGCGGCGTCGATTCGATTTGCCTGATGTTGATGGATGTGTTGAGTGGTTTCGACGAACTGAAAATCTGCACTGCCTACGAACTCGACGGTGAGCAGTCTACGCGTTTCCCCAGTCATGTGGATGATTTGCGGCGCGTGCAGCCTATTTACGAAACACTTCCCGGCTGGAGCGAGGACCTAACTGGGGCCACGTCGAAGTCGGATTTGCCGGCAAATGCTTTGGCCTACGTCGATCGTGTTAGCGAGCTGATCGGCGTGCCGGTTGAAATGGTTTCGGTCGGTCCAGCCCGCAGTCAGACAATTAGTTTGAAGTAACAATGTCAGAAAGCGACAACACTCCAGCTGCCTTGCTTGAAGTCCCGCGCGAGCGTTGGCCGTGTCATCTGGCGGTAATTATGGACGGCAACGGTCGTTGGGCGCTGCGACAGGGTTTGCCGCGTATCGAAGGACATCGTTGCGGGGTCAACTCGGTACGGAAAATTACCGAGGAATGCTCACGGCTTGGCACCGAGCAGCTCACGCTGTACTGCTTGTCGAGCGAGAATTGGAAGCGACCGCAGCAGGAAATCGATTTCCTGATGCACTTGCTTGAGCAATATATGATCGAAGAACGCACGACGATCATGGACAACAACGTTCGCGTGCGGATGCTTGGTCGTCGCACCAACATCCCCGACCAAGTCCTTTCGGAACTCGACAAAACGGTGGCGATGAGTTCCACAAACAGTGGTATGTGGCTCAATCTGGCAATCAATTACGGCGGACGATCGGAGCTGGTCGATGCGGTGCGTTCAATCAGCAGAAAAGTGGCCCTCGGAGAGATCGCTACCGACACGATCAACGAGCAGACGATCAGCGATCACCTGTACACGGCTGGCTCAGACGATCCGGACCTAATGATTCGCACGGCGGGTGAGATGCGCATCAGCAATTTTTTACTGTGGCAAATCAGCTATGCCGAAATTTGGGTCACCGACAAGTGCTGGCCAGAATTCGACGAAGCGACTTTGCACGAAGCGATTTGTGATTACGCGGGCCGCAACCGCAAGTTCGGTGGGCTGGCGAAGTAATTGATGTTTCATTGTCTCATTTCACAACATGATCGGTAACTGTGCTACGCTGGCGACTCACTCTAGGCCCGCTGATTATTGCGTTGTTGGCAGCGCTCTGCTGGGCTGATGCGCAGGCGGCGCGCCCCGGAATTTGGCTCGTGCCGCTGGCGGTTGTGCTCTGCTTGCTGGCTACGCAAGAGATGCTCGGATTGTTTCGTGCTGGCAACAAGTCTCCCCAGGCTTGGTTCGTTTATGTTGCAACATTACTGCCTGTGTTGTCGGCCTGTGCGCCAATTGCCTGGATCGAATACCCGGCTGATTGCCCCGTCGGGCGGTTGGGATGGCTCGCTTGTGGTCTGGCAGCAGGGTTGCTTGTCGCATTGGTAGGCGAGATGCGCCGCTACGCCGAACCGGGCCATTCGTTGGCGAACCTCGGCGCCGCCGCCTTATCGATTCTGTACGTTGGCGGTTTGCTTGGCTTTTTGATTCAGTTACGTTTGCTATCCGTGGCAGGCAATACTTCGCGCGGTGGGCTGCTGGCGATGCTGTCGATGATCGTGGTCGTGAAGATGACTGATATTGGCGCTTATACGGCAGGTCGATTGTGGGGGCGGCACAAGATGGCGCCTACGCTAAGCCCGGGCAAAACGTGGGAAGGTATCGCTGGAGGATTGGTATTTGCGCTGGCGGGAGCATTTTTAGCGATGGGACCTCTAGCAAGTTCGTTGGGCATCGCGATCGGGCACGAAGGGCCGCTGCACAACGCCCAAGTGTTTTTGTATGCGATGGTTGTTGGCTGCGCTGGCATTGTGGGCGATTTGGCCGAATCGCTTCTCAAACGCGATGCAGGCGTCAAAGATTCAAGTGCCTGGCTGCCAGGATTTGGCGGAGTACTCGACTTGCTGGATTCGCTGTTGGTGGCCGCGCCAGCCGCATACTTTTGCTGGATCAGCGGGCTGATGGGATAAAGATGAACGATGTCCCGACCGGAAAAACCCGCACAATCAACGTAAATCCAACGGCTGTAGAGATTTAGGAAGATCGCGTGGCTCCTGGCTAGTTTCTATTCGCTACGATTAGGTATAGTTAGGGAGACTTGAGGCACCCCTTTTAGTATTCAGCGGTAGCCAGTGTGCGACCGCCCCTTACATGATTGAATCTACCATCTCGGTTGGCGCTGCCGAAAATCTGGTTCTGTTGCTAGGTACGCAGGATCAGCATCTGAAACAAATTCGCAGTACGATCCCGGCGAACATTTCGACTCGTGACGGCAAGATCCTTGTCCAAGGAAACGAGCAGGACGTAATCCAGGCGACGGCCGTGCTGGAAGAGATGCGCCTGCGTCTGAGGAAAGATGGCACGCTTGACGCTGATGCTGTTTCGCAAGTGATTCGCCGAGTGGCTAGCGGAGAGGATACGTTGTCGACCGATCCGATCGGCGTCGGAAGCGGTCGGTCAATTCACCCTCGTACCAAAGGACAAGCGGATTACGTACAGGCGATTCGTGAGAGTGCCTTAGTGTTCTGCACCGGTCCGGCTGGGACAGGCAAAACGTATCTCGCAGTCGCGACTGCGGTCGAAGCTTTGCAGGCTCAACGAATCCGTAAGATTGTGCTTGTCCGCCCGGCGGTCGAAGCAGGTGAGAGTCTTGGTTATTTGCCGGGTGACTTAGAAGCCAAGATCAATCCCTACCTCCGGCCTTTGCTCGATGCACTGACCGAGATGATGGACTTCGATCAAATGCATCGTTACATGGACGAAGACGTGATCGAGGTCGTGCCGCTGGCGTATATGCGCGGTCGGACGCTTAATCGCGCCTTCATCATTTTGGACGAGGCGCAGAACACGACTGTTTCCCAGATGAAGATGTTCTTGACTCGCATGGGCGAAGGGTCGCAGATTGTCGTTTCGGGTGATACCTCACAGACCGATTTACCACCGCATACCAAAAGCGGCTTAATTGACGCGTTAGCCAGACTGCGCGACATCGAGGGCTTCGCCAAGGTGGTGTTGTCAGGCAAGGACATTGTTCGCCATCGACTAGTTCAAGATATTGTTCGTGCATATGAAGAAGGGAAGAAGAAAAAGTAAGCGGCGATAAGTAGACGGCTGGGCAGTAAACGGATCGCTTCGCGATAAGTTGGATACTGATCACGGTTTACTGACCACTGACCACTCCACTATGTCCAACGGCACTCAAACTCGAACTCGTCAACAGCGTGTGGCGACTGTGGAACTTCCACCAGGTGTCTGGGGGAAGTTGCTAGGGCAGCTGCGCCGCGGCTGTGTATTGTTGCGGTTGGCTTTGTGTGCATTAATGGCCGTGCTGCTGCTAGTATTCACACGTGGTTGGGATCCGCCGTTTAGCTACCGAGAGGGCGAAATTTCGGCCCGCGATATTGTTGCCAGTGTTGACTTTGAGCAGGTCGATTTGGAGGCAACTAAAGAATCTCGCGATCGGGCCCGTCGGCTGGCAATGGCCATGTACGACCAAGATCCCACTCCGCTGATTCAATTGCGAGCACAGCTGAGCAGCGAACTCTCAAAGCTCCTTTCTGCTGAGAAGCTCACTGAAGTTGATCATAAGCTTTGGCAAGAGTTTCAGCCCCCCTTGGCGGCTGGCACTCCTGATCCGACACCTGAAGAGCGTCAGACTCAGTTCGACCGTTTTCGAGAAGCATTTGCAGCTGAAAACGCCATGGAAGTCTTCGAAGAGCAGTTGGCTGAGGTGATGGCTCCGTTTGAACAATGGGGCTTACTCGAAGAGTTGCCGGCAGAGCATAAGGATCTCAACTTCGAGAAAATATTTGTCCGTTCTCGCGAGCCTAGTGGTGAAGGGTATGGAGCTTCGGCAGGTCGCGACGTTGCGGACGTGCGAATCGAGAACGCGGCTGCGAGATTACAAACGTCCCTTAATGAAAAACTAGTCTCGGCGGAGGTTGCCCAGCAGACTTTCGCTTGGTTACGACCTCGCTTGTTGACAACGTTGTCGATGGATCTCGATGCGACACGACAGGCTCAGGACGAGCAAGCTGAAAAGACGCCTGAAGAGATGCGTCTTTTCCGAGCCGGCGAAGACACGCTCGCACGTGCGGACGAACCGCTAACCAGCGAATCGCTAGAACTGTTGCGGTTGGAGTACGCTGCGAAACTTCAGCAGTTAGAGTTGGGGCCACGGATTCGTCGCACTTTAGCGATGTTGGGTATGTACGTGGCCCTCTATACACTTTGCGGTTTTTACATCCAAACACGCGAGCCCAAAGCCTTGGCAGAGTTGCCACGCTTTGTGGCGTTACTTACGCTCGTTTTGCTTACGGTCGTGTTAGGGGGCATCGCGTCGCAGTACCAATGGGGAACCGATATCATTGCCCTGCTGCTGTTGGCGATGACGCTGACGGTGGCGTATCAACAGGAGATGGCGCTGTTGCTATCGGCGTGCGTCGCACTCGTTATTTCGGTTTCCATTGGGCACGATATGCAGCAGGCGTTGGTGCTGATGGCGACTGTGTCTGGAGCGGTTTTGGTGCTGAAAGAGGTCCGCACGCGCAGCAAGTTGTTCGCAGTCGGCCTTCTGGCGGCCGGCGTTGCATTGCTGACGACCCTAGGGGTAGGCACCTTGTACGCCCAACCGTGGTCGGTACTGTGGGTCAACGGGTTTACGTTGGCGCTTTGGTCGCTTATTGCAGGGGCGTTAATGACGGTACTCTTGCCGACGGTCGAAAAAGTATTCAGCGTGCAGACCGACCTGAGCTTAATCGAGCTTGGCGATCCGGCCAAACCACTTTTGCAAGAATTGATCCGTCGTGCGCCAGGAACCTACAACCATTCGATAACCGTGGCATCGCTCGCCGAAGCGGCTGCCGAAGCGATTGGCGCAAGGGGCCTGCTCGTCCGTGTGGGTGCCTACTACCATGACATCGGGAAAATGTTGAAGCCAGGGTACTTTATCGAAAACCAAAGCTCAGGCGACAATCGACACGATTCACTCGTGCCCGCAATGAGTACGTTGGTGATTATTGCCCATGTGAAAGATGGCGCTGACCTTGCGCGGCAAGAAAAGTTGCCCGAGCAAATTATTGATTTTATCCAGCAGCATCACGGCACAACGTTGGTCGAGTATTTTTATCGTCAAGCGAGCGAGCAACGAGAAAAAGATCCAGAGAGTGCCGAAGTTGACGAGAGTTCGTTTCGCTACCCTGGACCCAAGCCACAGACCAAAGAGGCTGGCGTGCTGATGTTGGCCGATGCGGTCGAAAGTGCTAGTCGGGCTTTGAAGGAGCCGACCCCGTCACGAATCGAGAGTATCGTCGAAGAACTTTCGAGAAAGCGCCTACTGGACGGGCAATTTGACGAATGCGGGCTGACTTTGGAAGAAGTGCGCAAAGTTGGCGAAAGTTTGGTAAAATCGCTCACAGCAGTTTACCACGGACGAGTGAAATACCCTGGGCAAGAGACCGCATAACAGGCGAAATAACGGGCGAACCCCGACCGTAAGGGAGCGGGAGATAAACGACCAATAACCAATGACTATCGAAACTTTCTCCAATGAACAGTTGGCTGATCCCGACGGGGAACCTCCTGAACCGACACTGCGCGTATTGATCGCTAACGAGCAGACGACTTTAGAGGTTCGCGAGTCGCAGCTTCTAGCGGCCGTACAGGCTGTCTTTCGCGAATCGCCCTACCACTCGGGAACCGTAAGCATCGCGGTGGTCGACGACTCGACCATCCACGAGATCAACCGCCAATATCTCCAGCACGATTACCCAACCGATGTCCTGAGTTTTGTGCTGGAAGATCGCGAGCCTTATCTCGAAGGCGAGTTGGTTGTTAGCGCCGACACCGCTTCGCGTAGCGCATCAGAATTCGATTGGCCTGCTGAAAGCGAACTTCTACTGTACGTGATTCACGGCGCGCTGCACCTCGTTGGCTATCGCGACAAACAGCCTGAGGAGAATGCGGAGATGCGTTCTGCCGAGGCAAGCATTTTACGAGAGCTGAGCGTCACGATGCCTACAAGACAAACTCGTTGGACATTCGATACCGCTTTCCAGGCACCCACCGGCGAGGCATCTCCCTCGTGAGCACAACGCAGTTATTTTGGACGAGCCTGCTCGCGATAGTAGCTACGGCAGTTACTAGCTTGGGAACTCGCGCATTGCGAAACTTTTCGCGTCACGATCTCGGAGAAATTGCCCACCGCAGTGGCCAACCCGAACGCTTTAGCCAGATGTTGCGGCATCATGGCACGATCGCTCTCGGAGTGGAGATGTTGGCCATCCTTTGCATGTCGTTGAGTATTGTGGCGGGGAGTTGGTGGGTGGCTAGGCGTTGGGAGGTCGCGTCGATTTCTACGACAGGCACGTGGACAGAACTGCTGGCTATCTCAATCAGCCTGGGTCTGGCGTTGACCGTGGTGGCATCGTGGTTGCCATGGACGTTGTCGCGGCTTTCGGCTGAAGGTTTTTTGTATCACACCTGGCCGCTGTGGAAGATGCTGTCTGTGTTGTCGATGCCGCTGGTGTGGGGAGCCAAGATAGTCGACCTCGCCTTGCATCGGCTTGCCGGACGCACACCGCAGAATGTCGACGAAGAAACAATCGAAGAAGAGATCCGCGCCATCGTTTCCGAAGGCCACCGTGGTGGCATGCTCGAAGAGGACGCGCGCGAAATGATTGAAGGGGTCATCGAACTGGGCGATGGCGATGTCTCCGAAATCATGACACCTCGAACCGACATGCATATGCTAGCGGTCAAGATGCCGTGGGACGAAATGGTTGCCGATGTGATCGAGGCGGGGCACACGCGCATTCCGGTGTTCGATGCCAATCGCGACGACATCATTGGCATACTCTACAGCAAAGATCTTTTGCCCGAGCTTGCCACCGGCGATTCTGGGTCGCGCACACCAATTCGCGACTTGCTGCGCAAGCCCGTTTTCGTTCCCGAAACGAAGCCGATCGACGATTTGCTACAGATGTTTCAGCAGCTGCGCACGCACATCGCTGTCGTACTCGATGAATATGGTGGCGTTTCAGGATTAGTCACGATCGAAGATGTCTTGGAAGAGATCGTCGGCGAAATTGTCGACGAGTATGACGCAGAGACCGTGCAAGAAATTCTGCAGCTCGAAGACGGCACCTACGAAGCGCTAGGGCGCACGCATGTTGATGTGATCAACGAAACTCTCAGGATCGATCTCCCCGACGACGGCGATTTCGACACGATTGCCGGCTTTGTTTTCACAGAGCTAGGACGCGTGCCGCTCGTCGGCGAGTCGCTTATCTGGCATGAGCAAGTCCGGATCGACGTGATCGAGGCTTCCAGACGCCGCATCGAGCGCGTTCGCATCGAACGATTGGGTAACGGAGTGGCCTACGGAAATGATGAATAACAGATCCAGAGCGACAGATCTCTGCTGCCAAACGTGGCAGACACCTTCTAGAGCGTCTTTTCGTCATTCGCATCTTTCGGAGGCCTGCTAGCACTCGCCTGCTTTGATCTTGCCGCAGACGCCTTGCTTTTCTACCGTCCGTAGCTCTGAGGCTTGGACTGCGCGAGTAGCTGGGCCATCGAATTCCTTTTCGTTCGTTCTCTGATCTAGCAACGCGACATGCCCAAACTACTACTGGCTTTGATGGTTGCAGCACCGCTCGTGGCAAGTGGATGCTCAGCTGTGAAACTGAATCCGACGACCTGGAAGAATCCTCTGTTCGTGAGTGGAGGAGGTTCTGTCGGTACGCCAGGCTGGTGGAAGCAGCAAAAAGGTAAGTCAGAGTTTGTTCCTGGCGAAGGTTACCGCGTGGCGGGTGTCGAGGGCTATTTCGACCAAGACGGGCACCCGATGAAAGCTAAGGCCGCCAAAGCAATTCAGCAGGATTCGTCCCAGGGCTTGCTGCAAAGTGTCAATGTCTCTGCTACGGTCGCAGATTTCAAAAGCCAGGTCGGCCTTGGTCCCGACCAACAGCAGGCGAAGCTTGTCTTTGCCAAAAGCGAAGACCTATTTCAACGCGAAAAGTATGCCGAGGCCGCAAAGCAATTTAAGAAAACTATAGCAAGCTGGCCCGACTCGAGCTTGGCGCAAGATGCGATGTTCCTGCAAGCAGAAAGCTATTTCTTTCATCATGACTATCCCGAAGCGGTAGACACTTACGATCAGCTTCTCGAATTGAATGCGAATTCGAAGCATTTGGACAAAATCGTTCGCCGACAGTTTGACATTGCACGCTATTGGGAAGAGCATCATCAGCATGAGCCTCATTGGGCCACGGCACCCAATATGTTCGACAACACCCGTCCATTATTTGATACGCTGGGCCGATCGCTCAAAGTCTACGAAAACATCCGTCTCAACGACCCGACCGGACCGCTGGCCGACGATGCCGTCATGGCAACAGCTAACTCGTTTTTCCTTCGCGGCAGGTACAACGATGCCGACTACCACTATGAACTGGTCCGTAACGAATATCCTCAAAGCGAACACCAATTCGAGGCCCACATTTTGGGGCTGCAATGCAAGCTCCGCAAATACCAAGGTCCGGATTACGATGGACGGCCGTTGCTCGAAGCGAAGCAACTGGTCAAGCAGATCAAAATCCAATTTGCTGGCAAACTTAACCAAGAAGAACGCGATCGACTGGAACTCGACAAGGCCGCTTTGCAAAAACAATTGGCGATGCGAGATTGGAAGCTAGCAAATTTCTACGAAGAGAATGGCTATAATGCGAGCGCGAAATTCTACTATGCCAAAGTCATTCGTAAATTCACCGGAACTCCGATCGCAAATGACGCACAACAAGCGTATGTGGCGTTGGAAGGCAAACCAGATCGACCAGAAGTAAAAATGGAGAGCATCATCAATATGCTTCCCGAAAATGCCGAGCGGCAAGCAATTGCTCAAGTGCCCCTGCTCGAAACTGCTCAGCCAGCAGTCAGCTTGGCTAGTCATCCAGAGTCTCCTGACGATGCTGGTGGCGGCACGATTGTTCGTTGAGTATCAAATGAATATCCGCGCATTGGCAACGATTATCGTTTTTGCACTGCTGACCGGCTGTGCTTCTTATCGCGTCGGCAATCAAACGCTCTACGCGCCCGACGTGCAAACGGTCTATGTACCGATGATCGAAACGAACAGTTTTCGACGCGACCTGGGCGAACGTCTCACTGAGGCTGTCGTCAAAGAGATCGAGCTTAAAACGCCATTCAAAGTCGTCGGCACGCCCGACGCCGACAGCATTCTGTCAGCACGAATGGTGGCAGACACCAAGCGTGTGACGATCGAGAATCAGAACGATGACCCGCGCGCGGTCGAAATCAGCATGGCCGTCGAAATCGCCTGGTTAAACCGCCGTCGCGCGCCACTGCGGGCGCCAACCACTCTCGCCCTGCCCTCCGAATTGTTGCCCGTCAACAACATCTCTACGCTCATCTCCGAAACAGGCCAATCGGTAGCAACGGCACAGCAACAAGCCGTTGAGCGACTCGCACAGCAAATCGTGGCGACGATGGAAGAGCCTTGGTAGCAGATCGCAGTTGCAAAAAGCTTCAGCTTTCTAGCCATCGAGCCGGCTGTCTCTCTTAAGGCGAGCGGCAGATAGGAATTTACCTGCTTCAACCGACATCCCTTTTTGCCACAAACCAACAAGAAGTGAACCACAACGACACTACGGACACTACGTAAAATCCACGTTGTGCCCGTTGTGTCGTCGTGGTTAATTATTTAGCACTTCTTTCGCCATCAGGTAAATTCTCAACTGCCGCTCGCCTAACCTAACGGTCTATCCGCCCTTAGATACCGTAGCCTACAGCGCAATTTCTGGTCAAATTTAGCCTAATTTAATACAAGTCCCCTTGTTTTATTTAACGACCCCTGTACTCTGATGCTACTGAGAGTCAGTATCAAGAGTTCTTCGTAGCCAGCCCGGCCCCTGAGCCGATTGCCAGCCGACGTGTTTGAGCTAGTCCAACGTTGCACCGCAATCAGCTGAAAGGAGAGCAAAAGGGGCGTTCGCTTGCCCCAAGCGACGGTTCGTTCGTCGCTAATGTTTCACGCATTTTCTAACCAAGTGGCAGACGCGATTTCGAGACGACTCGACGTCGTTGATTCCATTCATTCGTGTGCTCAACCAGCCATGAAGTCGGGCCGAACTTCACCTACGGAGAAACTGTCTAATGAACCGCTTTTTTTTGAATTTACAATTCTTGTGTTTTGTTGCTTTGCTGGGAGTTGGAACTACTGCAACTGCGACCACGGTGCCATTCACCGAAAATTTTTCCGCTGATACAGCCCAATGGCTTAATTTTAATGGTGCTGCCCCCCTGTCATTCAGCGCAACGGATGGTCCCGACAACAGCAGCTACGCATCTGGTACTTTTAATTTCAAAGACTCGATTTTCGGAGCACAGGGACCTGTTGTCTACCGTGGCACGACGAGTGTGCTTGGCCAATCGAGTGGCGGAGCATTCTTCGGCAATTGGATCGCCGACGGTGCTGGGAAACTCACTGCACAGGTGCGACATAATGCACCGGTACCGCTGACCTATTTTACGCGATTTGCCGCTCCAGTAAATTTTCCGGGAGCTACTGCAGTCCATTTTGCACCAGTGCTACTGAATACCTGGACTGAAATTACCGTTGATATTAGTGCCACAAATCCGCAGTTTGTCACTTTCGAGGGATCTGATTTTGCAACTGTGTTCGGCAACATCGGCAATTTGCAAATTGGCGTGTCCATTCCACAAGCACTTGCCGGTGTCGATCAGGAGATTTCATTCGATCTTGACCAGGTTTCAATTTCCGCAGTGCCTGAGCCCGGTTCACTGGTCTTGGCTACGTTAGCCTGCTGTGGGGTACTTGGCTTGAGACGACGTCGCGTTGATGGATGAATGTTGATGAGAATTCTGTCGTAGCACGATGATATGAAGCGTTGTGCTGAACCGCGAGCGTGGGCTGAACCCCGTCGCGGTTCAGCATTGTTTGACATGATGGAGACAGAGGAGATTCTCTTTCGGCTGATTGATATCACTGAAACAGAGATGGTCTCGTAGGGAAAATGAGAAAACTTGACGGAGAAATAGTCATGAGTGCATACGGCAAGCGGCAATGGATTTGGGCTACCTTGATCTTTGCATCGTGGATAGGGCTGCTGACGGGGTCTTTGGTGGCAGATACGGGCAGCTGGGACGAGCCTGCTCTTGATCGTTGGTTTCATCAAGGACAAACGACTCCTGGGGTGAAAACAGATCTCTCGACATTTACCAACTTCGAGCCGGGCGCTGGATTTTTTCAAGCTCGTGCAGGCTCTGTGATGCTGGGATTTGACACCTCGGATCAGATTCCACTGGTCGCAGCGTCACGCTACCAAATCAATTCGCTGACCCTCACCGCGACGATGGTCGATGATGGACGGCAGGTTTCTTACGATCCAACTCCTGATCTGTTGTCCGATATCGCCGGTGGGAGCGATGATGTTGGCAAGCCGGTCGAGCTGTTCGGAGTTGGTTTCGATAACGGCTACACGCAGCTTGGTTTCGGAGCGAACGATGCGCAGCCGCCCGAGTTCGAAGAGTCGAGCCCTTTGTGGGACAATAGCTTGCCCGAATTGGAGCGGACCTTCAACGTTTTTCCGCTAGGTGACGATGGCACGGGCACCAATACCTTGGGGAATGTTTTCAATAGCCCCGGTGGTGAGGGGATTTTCGAAATAGATGGAAACGGTGATCCCGTCTTGGTAACCACGACAGAGCCAGCTTGGGACACGGTGCCTTGGGCGGTTGGGACGGTTGCGGGGCTGAACCCTGGGGATCAAGTGCCGGGCGACTCGGTGTTTTCATTCGAGGTTGATCTGGCGCAGCCGGGGGTGCTGGAGACTTTTCAACAGTCCCTTGCTCTAGGGCAACTAAGCGTTTTCTTGGCCTCGCTTCACGATCTCTCTGGCTTTCACGACGGCGGAATACCGGAAGGCTTCCCTGCGTTTTATTCTAAGGAAAGCTTGGGAGTTCAGTTTAATATCGTTTCTGCGGCGACTCTGGATATCGACTTCTCCATCCTGCCCCTTCCAGGCGATTTCGATAACGACAACGACGTCGATGAAAACGATCTTGGCATATGGCAGAACGCTTTTGGCAGTCTGGATGGTGGGGATGCGGATGGTGATGGCGACACGGACGGCACAGAGTTACTGTTGTGGCAACGCAATTATACCGGCTCTTCTGTGCCAGCTGTCGCTACGGTCCCCGAGCCGGGGGCGGGGGTGCTGATGTTGATTGGGTTGATGTCGATGGGCATTGTGTCTGGTAGCTTGAGGCGCAAGGCGCGAGACGCGAGACGCGGGGAGCGAGTGGATGCTCACGGCAGCATGATTCGCTCCCTGGGTCTCGCTCCCCTACACGGTTTTACCCTTGTCGAATTGCTTGTCGTGATTGCGATTATCGGTGCTTTGATATCGCTGCTATTGCCTGCCGTTCAGGCTGCTCGTGAATCCGCTCGACGGATGCATTGCGAAAATAACCTTAAGCAGATCGGCTTGGCGGTCCACAACTACCAAAGCTCACAACGGCATCTCCCTCCGCCGAACATGGGCGCAACCTTCGAACAACTTGGCAGCACCTTTGTTGTGCTGCTTACCTACCTTGAGCAAAATAACGCAGTTGCCAATTACAAGACGGATAAATCGATTCTATCACCCGAGAACTTGCCAACGACTAGCGTTCCTTTGCCGATGTATATGTGCCCTTCCATGGCCTTGCCTCGTGATGTCCCCGAGACTATTTGTGGCGAAAATCTTGCGCCAGGCAGTTACATGATCTCCACGCGAACCGAATACAGTGCTGGCAAAGTGGCAAGCGGCGACCTTGACGGCGCATTTGCATCACCGGTAGAGCAAAACCAGTACGATCTCGACTTCGAAAACTTTACCGACGGCACGTCGCATACGCTTTTGATCGGCGAAACAAATTACGGCTTTCGTGACCTCGAATGGAGTGACTGCGGAGGTGGTACCAAGTGGGGAGACCAGAAGTGGGCGGAAGGCTACTGGGCACTCTCTTGGGGGCACATCGATTGGCAACTTTACGATAAATTTGGCCACGCTTCGTACAACCGATTTGACCGCGTTGTCAACGGAAATGCCAGTCTGCGAGTTTTCCGCAGCGACCACCCTGGCGGCGCACAGTTTGTGTTTGTCGATGGTTCCGTTCATTTAGTGCCCACAGAAATTGACTACCCCGTGCTGCGGGCACTTGTCACCCGAGCTGGTGGAGAGATCGACCACCCACTCTAGTCACATTCAGGACTACAGAACCACAATAGCCATGACCATGATCGAATCGAACAAGGGCCACCAAGCCCCCAAACCGGAAACCGAGTTAGATCTCGACGATATCATGCTGCAACAGGGGCAGCGAATCGTACGTAGCAAGGAGTTGTTACAAGGTGAGCGAGAGCTTATTATTCTTCACGGCTCTCAGCTGTATCGGCTCATGGAAACGAAGAATGGTAAATTAATCTTGCAAAAATGAAAAGAGAGGCGAGTTGAAATTTTGGGCATGCATTGCCTACCCTTGAACACTTAGAAATATCATCTGCACCATTACAAAAATTAGGAATTTGAAATGAATCTTCTTGTTTACAAGCGAGCAATTTTTGCTGCTATTGCGCTGCTGTTGGTAACAGCTGTCGGCTGTAGCGACAGCATTTTGCCCGCAGCGTCGACGCCAGCTGTCAAAGTCGTGGCCTCGGGAAATAAGGCTGCCACGGATGACAGCACTTCTTCTTCGTCGGCGATTGTCGAGGGCAAGGTCGGCGTGCTGCTTGTCAGCCACGGTTCGCATTCGGAGCAATGGCGGAAAATGCTAACGCAGATCGAAACGACGGTGCAGGACGAGGTAATACGGGGTGGGTTGATTGCTGGCATCAAATCGTCGTTCATGGAGTACACCGAGCCAACAATTGCGACGCGTCTCAAGGAGTTCGACCAGGAGGGCTTTGCTCATGTGATCATTGTACCAATTCTGCTTACCGTGAGTTCTCATTCGTTCGACGACATCCCTGTGATTGCCGGCCAGAAAGAAGATCACGCGACGCTCGAAACGCTAAAACTCGAAGGTACTGAAATTTACAAGCCTAGGGCCAAGGTAACGCTGGCACCTCTCCTAGATTTCCCGGACGTATTGGAAAGGAATGTCGCACGTCGTGTGCAAGACCAGAGCGACGACCCAGCTAACGAGGGCATCGTGTTGGTCGCTTACGGCAGCGAACCGTATGACGAAGAGTGGAAAGAGCTGCTCAATGGCGTCAGCAACAAAGTGCGAGAGCTAACGGGCGTCGACGCGAGCGAGTATTGCTGGTGTGGTCATATTGCCCATTACAAGTCGGAACCGACCGAGAAAGCGATAGCGAAAATTCTTGGACAAAAGAAGACCGCCATCGTCATTCCTGTACTGGTTGCGGTCGACGAAATGTTTCAAGGCAAGATCATCGGCGGAGCGATTAAGAATGTCGACCAGAACGATCGTATCCGCTACCGTTACGACTCCATTTTGCCCGACGACAACATCAACCGATGGGTGATTCAGATTTCTCGTAAGTTGGCCACCGAGCTACTCAATCCGCCCGTGACAACCGCCAGCAACGAGTAAACAAGCTTATGCGAGTCCGTAGACTGAACAATATTCTCCACCGCGATTTCGGGTATTTTTTTGCTGGCACGACGGTTATTTATGCGATTTCTGGCCTTGCCGTTAATCATCTTGATGACTGGAATCCGAGTTTCATCATCAATCGGCAGGCAATTCAGGCTGAAAAGTTGGATTCGCGTGATGCCGTTTCGACTCAGTGGGTGATGAGTGT
Source organism: Planctomycetota bacterium (assembly GCA_029259975.1). Taxonomy (GTDB): domain Bacteria; phylum Planctomycetota; class Planctomycetia; order Pirellulales; family Lacipirellulaceae; genus Bythopirellula. Next base: position 9,774 of record JAJDEE010000061.1, on the reverse strand, counting down.
TCTTGAGCCGCTAGGTGAGCATGACAATTACCGCAGCTATGATTTCCCCACGTCGAAAAAAGTCAAAATTTACCTCTGCGAAGGAACCGTGTTTATTAATATCATAAACGTCACAGGCGAATACGAAACGGTCCGCCGACGCCCATTTTTTTACCAAATTAATACGCTGCATCTTTCGCCCAAAAAGTTTTGGCTGGTGTTTTCCGATGTTTTTTGCGTGTCACTGATTCTGATTTGTGTCACAGGCTTGTTTGTTCTCAATGGGAGAAACGGAATCACAGGCCGCGGAGCTGTCTTGGCGGGGGCAGGAGTTTTGGTGCCGATCTTCTTTTTGTTGACTCTTTAATGAGTCGGGTTTCGCGAGGGTTGTCGAATGTGATAAGCTCGCATCATGATGCTACCAACCTCCGACGTACGCGAAGAACGCCAGCCACAGCGGGCGACCCTATGGCGTCTGCGCACACGCACACTTGAATTCGCTCGGCGTCCGCTACTAATGGGGGTCGTGAATGTTACGCCGGATAGTTTTTCGGATGGCGGGCAGTTTTTTAGGGGACGGGGTGCTATACCTCAAGCTGCTATCGAGTATGCCTTACAACTCGTTGCCGAGGGTGCCGACATTCTGGATATCGGTGGCGAGAGTACACGACCCTACGCCGATCGTGTTACTGCTGACGAAGAACTTGAGCGAGTGATCCCCGTCGTCGAAGCTCTAGCCGAGCAAACAAACGTACCAATTTCGATCGACACGAGTAAGGCGGCTGTAGCAAAGTTTGCTGTGGAGGCTGGGGCGGAAATTATCAACGACGTCACGGGTCTTTCTGGCGACTCTGAAATGATCAACGTTGCTCTCGCCACGGGCGCTGGCATCTGTGCGATGCACATGCAAGGCACACCGCAAACGATGCAAGACGATCCTCAGTACGACGACGTGGTCAAGGAAATATACGGCTATTTGGCCGAGCGGCGCGATGCGTTGCTGGCAGCCGGGATCGTCGCCGAGCGGATTTGTCTCGACCCCGGTATTGGGTTTGGCAAAACACATCAGCACAATTTTACGTTGATGGCCTACTGCAATCGGTTCCACGCGTTGGGTTGTCCGCTGCTGGTTGGGCATTCGCGGAAGGGATTTTTGGCGCAGCTACTGGGCGACAAGCAGGCCGACCGCACCGCTGTGACGGTGGGCTGTGCATTGGCGCTAGCTGCCCACGGGGTGCAGGTAATCCGCGTCCACGATGTGCGATCCGTTCACGAAGCCCTGCTTGCTTTTGAGGCTTCCGGCGGAATTGATGGTGAGGAAACGCTGCTAGCAGAGTAACCTTGTGGGGTGTCGACATTGACCCAGCAGCGGCATTGAAGGATACTTGCAGCGTTGAGGTCTGCCCGCAATCGCTACATTCCTAATTCACCCAATCACCTACGAACATGTCTATTACAGAAACTAAAACTAGCGAACCTGTTGACCTAGCCGAATACTGTCAGCAGGTTGCTCAGCGTGCCAAGGCAGCATCGACGCTGCTGGCACAAATTTCAGGTGATGTTAAAATTGCATGGCTGCGTCGGTCGGCTCAATTGCTGCGCGAGTGTGTCGACACCATCCAAGCAGCGAACGCTAACGACCTCGAAGCGGCTCCAGGATACGGGCAAACCGACGCCCAGGTTGATCGCCTACGACTAACACCAGAACGTATCGACGACATCGCGACGGCGCTCGAAGAAGTAGCAGTGCTGAAGGATCCGATCGGGCAGGTGATCGACTCGACCGTACGGCCCAACGGTCTGACGATCAACAAGATTCGCGTGCCGCTGGGCGTCGTGTTTTTTGTGTACGAGTCGCGACCCAATGTAACGGCCGACGCTGCGGCGATTTGTGCGAAGGCAGGCAACGCTGTCATTCTTCGAGGTGGCAAAGAAGCAATCCATTCCAGCCAGGCAATTGTGCAGCTGTTGCACAAGGCAGCCGAAGAAGTAGGTTTGCCCCCCGATGTGGTGCAGTTGGTGAGCACGACCAATCGCGATGCCGTCGGACATTTTCTGCGGTTGCCTGAATTGATAGACGTGGCGATTCCTCGCGGCGGCGAAGGGCTGATTCGTCGGGTTTCGGCCGAGGCACAGATGCCGGTGATCAAGCATTTTGATGGAAATTGTCATGTCTATGTCGATGGTATAGCTGATTTGACGATGGCTACCGAGATTGCAGTGAACTCGAAATGCCAACGCATGGGCGTTTGCAATACGGCAGAGTCATTACTAGTTCACGCTGACGTGGCAAACGAATTTTTGCCTAGTGTGGCGAAGGCATTGCTGGCTCATGACGTCGAACTGCGTGGCGATGAGCGAACGTGCGAGCTGGTAGAGGCAGCAAAACCGGCAAGCGAGTCGGACTACGGAGCGGAGTTTTTGGGACCGATTATTTCTGTGCGAGTGGTCAGTTCGGTGGCTGAGGCGATCGAGCACATCAACCGCTACGGCTCGGGGCATACCGATGCGATCGTGACCAACGACTTGGCCGCGTCCGAGCAATTTGCGGCTGGCGTCGATAGCTCGGCAGTGATGATCAATACGAGTACCCGCTTCAACGATGGCGGTGAGTTTGGACTGGGTGCAGAGATCGGTATTAGCACAGACAAGTTTCATGCCCGGGGACCTTGTGGGATCGAAGAGCTGACAAGCTACAAGTATGTCGTGCACGGTAATGGACAAATAAAAATGTGAGATGTTTGATTGAAGATTGACGATGTGTAAATTTACATCATCAATCTCACATCGTATATCTCACCTCCACGCAACGGAGTGCGAAATGGCTGGAGATGTTTTAAGTCAGGCTGAGGTCGAAAATCTGCTTAGCGCGATGGATGGCGAGCCGGAGGTCGCGTCAGCTGTGGCTGCGCCGCTGGGGCCGACGCGGGCGCGCGAGAAAGTGACCGTCTACGACTTTAAGCGTCCTGAACGCGTGGGCAAGGAGCAGATGCGTGCCTTGCAGACGATGCACGAAGGGTTTGGCCGTAACTTTGGTGCCGCACTCTCTGCTCTCTTGCGGACCATCGTCGAAGTCAAGCTCACGAGTGTCGATCAACTCACTTACAGCGAGTTTGTCTTCAGTCTTGAAAATCCGACCTGCTTTAATTTGGTCAACGCCAAACCGCTCGAAGGACAGTTGATCCTCGATATCAATCCCTCGATCTTGTTTCCGATCATCGACCGTTTACTTGGCGGTAGCACTTCGGCCGCCGCGCCTTCTCGACGGCCTTTGACCGAAATAGAACTGCGCCTCGTCTCGCGGATTACTAACTTGTTTCTGAGTGAAATGCAACACGCCTGGGAGAATGTGTTACACCTTGAATTGGAGGTTGACCGTGTCGAAAGCAATCCTCAATTGGTGCAGATTATTCCAGCGAACGAAGTGGTCATCCTCGTCAGCTTCGAGTTGACCATCGGCGACACTCGTGGCATGGTCAACCTTTGCATCCCGTTCAATTCGATCGAACGCATCAGTAATAAACTGACTTCCAACAGCTGGGTCAGCTACAGCAAACGGCCGTCAACGCCCGAGTCGATCCAACTGGTGAGCGACCGCATCGCAGAAGCGCCGTTGGAAGTCGTCGTCGATCTTGCCGAGACAAATATCACCACCGCCGATCTAATCAACCTACGGGTCGGCGACATCATCGCCAGCGAAAAGGACGTGCAGGAGCCGTTGATCGTCTCGGTCGAGGGGCAAGCTAAATTCGAGGCCCACGCAGGGCAGTACAAAGGGCGCAAGGCTATTGAAATCTTGCAGAACATCGATGCTCGCCATTTAGTCGACATCAACGATGAACTTGTCTCGCAGCAGAAGGCAGAGTCGGCATAGTGGGTGCTGAGGCGAGCCGTTTAGGAGGATGTTTTTTAGCATGAAAAGGGCGTGTGGACGGGCGATCTAGTCGTTTTGCCGGCCAATTTAGCCCGCAAGGCTATGGGCAGGATTAACAGGATCGACAAGATGGGGGGAAATTCGCACTCCAGAGATCTTGTTCACATTGATGATTCCGCCAAAAAACGCTCAGAAACTGCTCTTTATCGGAAGCGCAGCAGTCTTGAGTCAGCCGTGACAATTTATTGACAAAGGATGCCGCTATTGGTCACAATAAGGGCATAACCTTTCATTTGCAGCACTGATTTTTCTACTCTGATTTTCTACTCTGATTTCTTCGCCGTTATTTCCTTTTCTTCTTAATCTTATGCGGCGTTGGCAAACTAGAGTCTGGTGACCTGAGAAGGGCAAATGGGTAGCAAACCACATAAGTTTGGCACTTGATCCGAGTAATGTGACTTGGACAAGATCGCCTGGGATTTGTGTATTTGGCTACGTTTTCGTTGTTGGGGGCCGTTTACAACTCGCCACCAGTTTAGGCCGGCGCGTTGTGTGAAGCCGTTACCACGGCAAGATTTGTTGCTGCTTGTCAGCGGCAAATGCTTCGGTGAGGAGATTCGCCATGGGGATTCCTGTAAAGTGCCCAAACGGGCACGAATTCAAAGTCAAGGATCGATACGCTGGCAAGAAGGGACTTTGCCCTTATTGCAAAGGTCAGGTCGCGGTACTCGTGCCTGCAGCGTCAACAGAAGACATCACCAAAGCTGCTTATCGTGTTGCGGCAGAAGAACACGGTGCAGGTGCTGCCTCGTCCTCGGTCTTAGAGGATCCTGTTGACGTGAGTGATCCCAGCGCGAGCTGCAGCTTGATGAGTTCTTCCGTCATTCGCCACAATGTCAAATGCAAATGTGGCGAGAGCGTTCCGATGTGGTTTGCCAAGTGCCCGAAATGCGGAATTTTCTTTGATCGACGCTAGCGCCTGTACGAGCGACTTAGCACGATCGTCCGCCAGTCATTTGTGTTTCGGCCTGCGCAGGCAGCGGAGGCAAATCTTCTTCTAAAACTCCCCTGGCCTTGGGCCAGATGACCAGGGCCTCAGCAACCATCCAGACTTGTAGGACGAGAATGATGCTGCTGAATCCTAGCAACAACCAATTACGATTGGGCAAGAAATCGTTTTGAATCTGATGGATCATCGCCCAGCCAGGCATGACCAGCATCAACACCATCGGTAGGGCAGCAAACCAAATCGGTAAATTGCGGCGTAGTAAGAAAAAAACCAATACCAAAAAAGCTAGCCCAGCCAACAATTGGTTCGTAGCGCCGAATAACGGCCAGAGAATCAGTCCTCCAGAGCCGGGGCCTGCCGGGCCAGGGACCATTGCGATGGCTCCGCCCGTGACGACGGCTACCATTGTGGCAATGTATTTCCCGCGCAGCGGCCCGATGTGTAGAGTCGCCCCAAGTTCTTGGATGACATAACGCTGCAGTCGCGTGGCCGTGTCGAGTGTGGTCGCGGCAAACGATGCGACTAGTACCGCGATAATGGCAGTGCCCAATTTGAGCGGAATACCCAGCGCCGAGAGAAAATTCGCGGCTCCCTCGACGAATGCGCCAACTTTTTGTGGCAGTCGATGGTTGTGCCATCCGCCGATCGTTGCAGGCGAGCCGTCGGCCTTGAGAACGGGTAAGCCTTGAGCATCGAGCTTAGGCAAAATTTTGGCTTGATAGCGCGACTCCCAAGCATCGCGGCCGGCCAGCATTTCGCCTGTGGATGGATCGGGGACACCCATCCCAACGCCAGCACAGCAGGCCAAAATGACCACGACCGCCAATGCACCTTCAAGCAGCATGCTGCCGTAGCCGACATAGTGGGCATCGGTTTCGCAGGCAATTTGCTTGCTCGTTGTCCCGCTGGCAACGAGGCAGTGAAAACCACTACACGCGCCACACGCAATAGTGATGAACAAGAAGGGCCAGATGAGCGGCGCGTCGGGCGGTAGGTCGCGCGCAATAGCCGGGGCGCTGGCGGCCAGGTCGAGTTGCCCGGTAGAACCGGCGACGATCAAACCCACAACCACCAAGCCCATCGCCATCAGGAGCTGGTGGCTGTTAATAAAATCGCGTGGCTGCAACAAGACCCACACCGGCAGCACCGAAGCGATGAAACAATAAACCAGCAGGATGGCTGTCCAAATAATAATCGGGTTACCCCAGCTTGCGGGCAACGTGATCGGGTAAATCGTTCCCAAGTAAACCGCGCAGTACAGGACTCCAAGTGCCAGCAGGGATGGACCCAATAAGCCTCCGCCAAATCGAAACACCCAGAAGCCAATCGCGACCGCGACCGGCATCGCGATCCACACGCTGAGTACCGATTCGGGGTAGAGCTTGAAAATCGAAGCAATGACAAGCCCAAAAATTGCTAGCACGATCGTCAGTGCAAAAAACAGCACGAGTAAAAACAAAACTTTCGCTCGCGGAGCAATGATCCGTCCCGCGACTTCGCCGATCGTTTGTCCTCGATTGCGGAGACTGATCACCAGTGCGCCAAAATCGTGAACGGCCCCGATAAAGATCGAGCCAAACACGACCCACAGTAGCGCCGGCAACCAGCCCCAAAAGACTGCGATCGCCGGTCCTACGATCGGCCCGGTGCCGGCGATGCTTGTGAAATGATGGCCGAAGATCACTTCTTTTCGGGTCGGGACAAAGTCGACATCGTCGCGGAGCTGTTGGCTGGGGACATCGGCAGACGCATCGAGCGCAAAAATCTTTTTAGCCAGCCATTTGCCGTAAGTGTGATAGGCCACAATAAACGCGAGAAACGAGCCGGCAGCGATCAGTAATGTGAGCATTGGAATGGACTTTTGAAGGAAAGGACGAGACTCCCCATGATATCAGCCTCATAGCTGGCGAGCTACGTCTCGCCGACATCACAGCTTTTGTTCACATTCTAACAAAACCTTGTCGAGAAATAGCTCGCTGCCCACAAAAGCTTTGGTTGTCGCGTTCGGGTTAGAGTCCTATAATCGCGGCACCGTAGGACAGGCTTTCAGCCTGTCAGCATCGTCTTTGAGTTGACAGGCGAGAAGCCTATCCTGCGTTTTCAACCGGCGTGTACGCCCTTACAACAAGGAAGAAAATTGTGCCTGAGCATGTTGTCATAGTAGGAAGTGGTCCCGCCGGTTGGACGGCGGCGATTTATGCCGCGCGGGCCAATCTCAAGCCCCTTGTTTTCGAAGGAGCTGTCACCGAAGAAAACCGAATGCAAGGCACCTTGCCCTTGGGTCAGTTGGCAATGACGACCGAGGTCGAAAACTATCCCGGCTTTCCTGCCGGCGACCTCAGCGAATTTTTTCGCACATCCTTACCCACCGAGCATCATTGGATGATCGATATGCACCAAAAAGAAGGCTGCTCAGGCCCCGAGTTGATGCACCTTATGCGTCAGCAGGCAGTCAACTTTGGCACGCAGATTGTCACTGACGATATCGTCGAGGTCGATTTTGATTCGCATCCGTTCCAACTCAAATCGCTCGGTGGCCAAGAAGTCGAAGCGCTCAGCGTGATCATCGCCACCGGCGCGCGGGCCAATTATCTCGGCTTGCCCTCGGAAGAGAAATACAAAAACAACGGTGTCAGCGCTTGTGCTGTTTGCGATGGGGCGTTACCCCGTTTTCGCGATAAGCCACTCGTTGTAGTAGGCGGTGGCGATTCGGCTGTCGAAGAGGCCGACTTTCTCACAAAATTTGCCAGCACAGTCCACTTGGTCCATCGTCGCGACGAATTACGTGCCTCAAAAATTATGTCGCAACGAGCAATCAACAACCCGAAGATTGCGATCGAGTGGAATTCGCAGGTTGAAGAAGTATTAGGCAACGATTCCGAGGGCGTGACCGGGGTGCGGCTAAAATCGAGTGTCGACGACAGCACGCGCGCGCTCGATGCCAGCGGCGCATTTATGGCGATCGGTCATACACCCAACACGACCTTTCTCGCAGGTAAGCTGGAAATGACCGCGAAAAAATATCTCAAATGGACAGTACCCTTCCGCACAAACACGAGCGTCGAAGGCGTTTTTGCTGCAGGCGATGTGGCCGACGACTACTACAAGCAGGCAATCACCGCCGCCGGCAGCGGTTGCATGTCGGCGCTCGACGCGGAGCGCTGGCTCGGTTCCAAAGGATTGTAACTGACAGCAGGAGGTGAAAAGAAAAAGTGGCTCACGCAAAGGCGCGAAGACGCAAAGAAAAATCCATCTTCTTTACCTTCCAGTGACTTTGTGTGATTTCCTTCGCGTCTTCGCGCCTTTGCGTGAGGCCCTTTCACCTTGGGAATCGCGAAGGGATATTTTTAGCACATGAGTCACTACCAACACGGACGAAAACAGAGGCCGCGTCTATGAACAAAATCTCTATTCGCAACGCCCGTCAACCCGAAGCCATCGGCCAACAGGCGACGCTACAGGGCTGGGTACGTACACGTCGCGATTCTAAAGGTGGGTTTAGTTTCCTGGAATTAAACGACGGTAGCTGCCTCGCCAACATCCAAGTAATCGCCGACGCCGATCTGCCGAACTACGAAGCTGAAATCAAACGCTTGTCGGCCGGTTGTAGCGTCACAATCCGCGGCGAAATCAAAGCCTCAGGCGGCAAAGGCCAGGCAACTGAGATGCTAGCGGCTGAGGTAATCGTTCACGGCTGGGCCGACCCCGAGAAATATCCGCTCCAGAAAAAGCGACACTCGATGGAAAAGCTTCGCGAATGGGCGCACCTGCGGCCGAGAACCAACACGTTTGGCGCGGTAATGCGTGTGCGTAATCAAGTTTGCCGATCGATTCACAACTTTTTTCAAGAGAACGATTTTATTTACACACACACGCCGATCATCACCGCTAGCGATTGCGAGGGTGCCGGTGAGATGTTTCGCGTCACGACCCTCGATCTTGAGAGCGTACCCAAAACGGACAGTGGCACGGTCGATTTCGAGCAGGACTTTTTCGATCGCCCGTCGTATCTCACCGTTTCCGGCCAACTCGAAGGCGAGATCTACGCCACAGCACTCAGCAAGGTCTATACGTTTGGCCCAACGTTTCGAGCCGAAAATTCCAATACTTCACGCCATTTGGCCGAGTTTTGGATGGTCGAGCCTGAGATGGCCTTCTTCGATCTTGACGACAACATGCAGCTGGCCGAGCATTTTTTGAAACGCATCGTAGGCGACGTGCTGGAAAACTGCGAAGAGGATGTCGAGTTCTTCCAAAAACGAATCGACGACTCCGTCCAACCTACACTCGACACGGTCGCCAACCAAGCCTTCCAGCGAGTGAGCTACACCGACGCGATCGCTCTACTAGAAAAATCAGGCGAAAAGTTCGAGTACCCCGTCAGTTGGGGCACCGACTTACAAGCCGAGCACGAGCGATTCCTCACGGAAAAGCATTTCAAAGTACCGGTGATCTTGCACGACTACCCAGCGTCGATCAAACCCTTCTACATGAAAGTGAACGACCTGGGTTCGCCGGAGCATGGCAAAACGGTACGTGCGATGGATGTACTCGTCCCGCGCGTCGGCGAAATCATCGGCGGCAGCCAACGCGAAGACCGGCTCGACACGCTCGAATCGCGCATGACCGAGCAAGGTATCAACCCTGACGATTACTGGTGGTACCTTGACCTCCGCCGTTACGGCACCGTGCCACATTCTGGTTTTGGCCTCGGTCTTGAACGCATGGTCCAGTTCGTCACGGGCATGGCGAATATTCGTGACGTGATCCCGTTTCCGCGGACGCCGGGGAATGCGGAGTTTTGATGGAAGAACTCAAAAAAAACGAAGCCCGGTTGCGGCAATGGAAGGAGAAAAATCGGCTCTCGCAACTACAGTCACAACGCGGCGAAGCAAAGCCCCTTGATGACGAG
>JAJDEE010000007.1 GCA_029259975.1 Planctomycetota bacterium | reverse complement strand
GTGATGACGCAGGTGGTGGTTGACGCGTTGGAGAAGAATGGGCCTTTGCGGCGTGATGATTGGTCTTTTGAGGGGGCGTTGATTGGATTGAAGCTGAAGCTGGTCCGTTTCCGAAAGGCAATAGCTTCTATTCTAAGGATTCTTCTCGGCCAAAAGAAAGCTGAGGAAGTCCTCTACTTTCCCGTCAATGCCGGCTGGGGGCAACTGTATGACATCGCACTTGTGGTCGCAGCTCGATTGCGTGGCTACCGTACGGTTTTACACCACCATTCGTATTCCTACATTAACAACCACGATTGGCGGACAGCTTTGACCAATCGACTTTTGGGCAAGTCCGATGCGCATGTCGTTCACTGCGAACTCATGAAGCAAGATTTCCTGGCAAAATACGCGACCAGGGCGAAGTTCATGACTGTACCACCAACAATCGTCTCTCAAGAACATCACGCAGTCCCCAGGTCGACACACGATACCTTCACCCTTGGATTCATGAGCAATCTGACGATTGCCAAAGGCCTGGGGCATGTACTTGATACCTTCGAGCATTTGATCGAAGCAGGACAAGACGTGGCCTTAGTGCTAGCTGGTCCTTGCAAGAGCAGGGTTGAACGCACGCTCATCGATCGGGCTGTTGCAAAGTGGCCTGAGCGAGTTGATTATCGTGACGCCGTCTATGATGATCGCAAAAAGCAGTTTTTTGCAGACATCGATGTGTTTCTTTTTCCGACTGAGTATGTGAACGAATCGTGGGGCATTGTGCTGACTGAGGCGCTGGCGACAAAATGTCCAGTGATTGCTTTTTCTAGGGGCTGTATCCCTTGGATTGTGCAGGATGGATGCGGGCTGGTCGTTGAACCTGACGAAAATTTTGTCGAACATGCTTCAAAGCAGATCATGCTGTGGATAGAGAATCAAGATGAGCATCAGCGAGTCTGCCAACTAGCCAGTGATCGCACCGAGGCTCTAAGCCAAGAATCAAAGCGATTATTCCGTGATTTCCTCGAAGAGATACGACGAATTCAGTAGCAAGTCAAACGAAAAATACCATTCAATTTTGAAAGAAGAAATTAGGATGCTAAAAAAAATAACGGCCCTGTCCGAAGCGCTGCGTTACCCGGGAGGCTTCAACGCGATGACCAAGTCGCACCCCAGGTCGGTCACCTCTTGGCTGATCGTCAATCGCTTGCGGGCGATGGGCGTCACCTTTCAGACGATTCTGGACGGCGGAGCCAACGTGGGACAGTTCGCACGGGCGGCCCACCTCTGCTTTCCAGAAGCAACAATTTTCTCTTTTGAGCCCCTGCCTGACATTGCAGACCAACTGGAAGCCAACATGCAAGATGTTGCTGGTCACCAAGTCTTGCGTACCGCGTTAGGATCCTACGATGGCGAGACCGAATTCCACCGTAATTCCTACAGTCAGTCTTCTTCGATATTGCCTATGCTCGAAAAACAGGGTGGCTTGCTTGACGGAACCAAAGAGATCGAAAAACTGAGCGTTCCGATCGGACGTTTTGACACACTCTTAAAGGACCATACGATCCAAACCCCGGCACTCTTGAAACTCGACTTGCAGGGGAACGAACTGGAAGCGCTAAAAGGCGCTGAAAAAACACTCGAAAAGTGCAGTCATCTCTTGTTAGAAACGGTCTTCGACCAAGAATATATTGACGAGCCGTTATTCGAGGAAATTTGGGTCTTCCTACGCGACAAAAGGTTTCATTTCGAAAGACCGTTGAATTTCTCAAAAGGAAGTGATGGTCGCATCTGTCAAATGGATGCCCTCTTCAGTAGATCAGGGCGAGGTGGCGAACCGTAAAAGACAGGCGCAATAATCGTATCCTTTACGGGTTGCATGTCCGATTTTCGGGGTATTAACGATCGAGCATAACCGCTGCCTCGAAACGGCACATTATTCGGGTGTCCTAGGCGACTTGGTTGGTTGTCGGGCTTTTGTTGATTGGTTAAAATACAAGTTCGTTTACAGAGGTTTTGAGCCATTAGGTCGAGAGACAGGAACACCAAGCACATGTCTAAAAGTCGCCGTATCGTCAATATTTTGTGTACTCTAGGCCCTTCGTCGCTGAACAAGCAGGCGATCGAGCGACTCGAAGACCGTGGCGTCGATCTGTTTCGCATCAATCTCTCGCACACACCTTTGGACAAAGTCGAAGAGACCGTTCTGGCGATCCAAGCCCACGCGAAGTCGACGCCCGTTTGTCTCGACACCGAAGGTGCCCAAGTCCGCACCGGAAACATGGACGAAAACGTGGTCGTCAAAGATCGACAGCATGTACGGCTCACGGCAGAAACGGTCGTCGGCACGGCAGACAAAATTTGCCTTACGCCGACTTCAGTCTTCGCGGAAATAAAACCAAACAACATGATCGGCCTCGATTTCGACGGAGTCGTCCTGCTCGTATTAAAAGTCGACGACGAGGGTGCCGACACGGTCGTGCTTAACGGTGGCAAGATCGGCTCGAACAAAGCAGTCGTGATCGATCCGGCTCCGAAACTGTCTCCCTTGGCCGCGGACGATGTGGCGGCGGTGAAAATCGGCCTGAAGCACGGTATCAAACATTACGCCCTTTCGTTTGCGAACTGCGCCGACGACGTCAACTTGCTTCGTAAATATGCGGGGCCCGACTCGATCATCATTTCCAAAATCGAAAGCAAACGGGGCGTCCGTAACCTGGACGAAATCCTGGAGGCCTCTGACGAAATCCTCATCGATCGGGGCGACTTGTCCCGCGAAGTTCCGCTGGAAAGTATTCCCTTCCTGCAAAAAGCCATCATCCGCAAAGCCAACATCGCCAAAAAGCCGGTCAACGTCGCAACCAACCTGCTCGAATCGATGCTCGTCAATCGCAAGCCAACTCGTGCCGAGCTTAACGACATCATCAATACGATGATGGACGGTGCCAACGGGCTGGTCTTGGCGGCGGAAACCGCGATCGGCGACCATCCGGTCGGTGCTGTCGACATGGTGCTGACGTTGATCGAGCATTATCGCCGTTCGCTCGAAGGCTATCGCATTGAAGATTTGCTCGAATCGAGCCAAATACTGCTGCCGTCACTCCACGGACAGAACCCGACAGATTTCCTCTCGGAAACAAAGCTTTCGTATATTTCGACCAGTAGCAAGATCGTCGCTAAGTTGCCTGCGATCGAAGTCGGGCTAGAGACCGCGATGGACATCGAACAAATCGCCCACGGCGTCTACTCGCCCTTGAACGGGTTTATGACGCAAGACGAGCTGGAAAGCGTTCTGGACAGCAATCGTCTGCTGAGCGGCGATGCCTGGACGATGCCGATTTTGCTGCAAGGCAAGAGCCAAGAATTTGCCGCTTTTCAACCGGGGCAATCGGTCAGGCTCATCGACGAGCGAACGGGCGAAGCGACGGCCATCTTGCATCTGGAAGACAAGTACGAAGTCGATCTCGAAAGCGTTGCCAAGCGGTGGTTCGGCACCGCCGACAAAAGTCACCCCGGCGTCCAGCGTTTTATGAGCCGCGGAGTCTGTATGCTCGGCGGACCGATCGAATACTTGGCCCCTGCGAGCGTTACTCGGTCGCCCTACCAGCTTACGCCCGAACAGACGCGGACGGTCTTCGACATCAAAGGCTGGTCGAGGATCGTGGCCTTCCACACACGCAACGTGCCGCATCGAGGCCACGAACATGTGATTGCCAACGCCTGCGAGCGAAGCAACGCCGACGGCGTGTTAATCCACCCAGTTATCGGACCGAAGAAAGCCGGCGACTTCCTGCCTGAAATCATTCTGGGTGCCTACGAGCGGCTCATCTCGTTGGCGTTCCCGAATGCCCAACTTGCGGCGTTCAGTACGTACTCTCGTTACTGCGGTCCACGCGAAGCGGTGTTCACGGCCCTGTGCCGGAAGAATTTCGGCTGCACCCATTTTGTCCTGGGGCGAGATCACACCGGCGTGGGCGACTTTTATCAGGCCGACGAAAATCAAAAAATGTTCGACTCGCTCGGCGACATCGGCATCACTCCAGTGTTTTTCGACACGGTCTACCATTGCGAAAAAGAAAAGACGACCGTCGAATCTGCAACGCCCGACCAAGAGAGATTCCGCTCGATCTCAGGCACAATGATTCGCGACTTGTTGGAGCAAGGCAAGCCAATCCCTGAATGGTGCATGCGAAAAGAGATCTCCGATTGGTTGTTGGAGATGAAAAAAGCGGGACACCCGCTTTTCGTTACCTCCTGAGCAATTTCACTGGACCTCCATGACTGTTCGGCCTAACTTCTTGTTTATCGGCGCAGATCGCTGCGGATCGAAATCGTTGCATAATATGTTTCTGCAGCATCCCGACTGCTATGTGCCCCCAATCGCTGACCCTTATTTCTTCGATAAAAACTACGGTCGGGGCCTCGACTGGTACTACAAGCTTTTTGAGGATACGCCTTCGACAGCGCAAGCCATCGGAGAATTCTCGCACGATTATATTCATTCGCCTGAGGCAGCTGAGCGGATCGCTCGAGATTTGCCAGATGTCAAGCTGCTTGCGACCTTGCGTCATCCGGTCGATCGGACGTTTTCTTCCTATGCTGCGGCGCAAAGCGCTGGTGTTATCCGTATGCCATTCGAGCAGGCGCTCAAAGCAGTGCCGATGCTGATTGAATACAGTCTCTATGCAGACAAACTTGAAACGTACTTCAAGCATTTCCCGCGAGATCGATTTAAGGTGCTCTTTTTTGACGACCTCTCAGCCGATCCGGCAAGCTTTGCAAAGCAGGCGTTTGACTTCCTCGACCTGCGTTTTGTTGAAGAAATAGACTATGGACGTCGAATGAGCCAGCTCTCGAAGTCGCGTCTCCCTTTTTCGGGAGCTGTGAGCAAACAGGCTGCCAATCTTTTACGTAGACTTGGCTGGGTAGAATTACTTGGGAAATTAAAGAGCAACCACTTTGTTCGATCGCTTTTCTACAAGCCGTATTCTGACAGCTCGAAACCTCAGATGGAACCGCATGTACGTAGAATGCTATGCGAAGTTTTCGAGCCTCAGATGGAACGCTTGGAGACAATGCTAGGCCGAGATCTTTCGGCTTGGAAAGTGTGATACGGACTCCCAATAGTCGAAGACCTTTTTAAGTTTATCCAGGGGCTATAGAATTCGGCCGAAGCAATAAATGGCTGATGACAGATCAACAAACGATCCAGAAAGATCTTCATAATAATGCGAATCCTTCTTCACGACTACGTGGGTTACCCCTATGCAGTCCAACTGAGCCGGCATCTTGCTGCACGGGGGCATGAGGTGCTGCTTGCCTACTGCTCTTCAACGCAAAACCCACGTGGTATCGTCGAGCGGTTGCCAGAAGACGCTCCTACACTTGCTTTCGAAGCCATCGATCTGGGAGAAATGATTCCAAAACATGGTTTAATCAAACGCTTACGCATGGAAATTGCCTATGGGAAGCGGCTAGTGGATGTGTGCGAGCGTTTTCAGCCAGAGGTAGTCATCTCGGGCAATACCCCATCCATTCCACAGCACCGCCTAGTGCGCAGGTGTCGTCGGCGCAAGATCCGCCATATTTTCTGGGTGCAGGATATTTACGGCATGGCAGCCCTCAAAATACTGCAGCGCAAGATGCCTATTTTGGGGCACCTCATCGGGAATTTTTTCCTGATGCTAGATCGACGCTCGGCATTCCAAAGTGATGCCTTGGTGGTCATTGCAGAAAACTTTGTGCCGTTGTACAAGCAGTGGGGCGTCGATCCTAAAAAAATCCATGTCGTTCACAATTGGTCCGTCTTGGAAGACCTGCCCGTTCGTCCTCGCGAAAACGCTTGGTCTGCTAAGCAGGACTTAGGCAGCGGGAAACGCTTTCTCTACACGGGCACTCTGTCCATGAAACACAACCCGGCCCTGCTGTTGGCATTGACCAAGATGCTCGACGAAAGTGGGGAGGGGCAACTCATTGTTGTTTCTGAAGGGAGCGGCATTGAGTGGCTACAACGAGAAAAAAAGATCCAAAATTTACGCTCGCTACAATGCATGTGTTTTCAGCCATTCGAAGAGGTGGCCGAGGTAATGGGTAGCGCAGATGTCCTGGTAGCGGTGCTTGAACACGACGCCGGTATTTTTAGCGTGCCGTCCAAAGTGCTAAGTTATATGTGTGCTGGTCGGGCAATTTTAGGGGCAATGCCAAGCGATAATCTTGCCACCCAGTTGATTACTGGCCAAGGAGCCGGCCGGGTCGTTGACCCCGAAGATATCCAAGGTTTTTGTGCGGCGGCTCAAGAGCTTCTGAAATCACCGGACGTGCGAAATAAATGTGGCGAAGCGGCAAGGAAATTTGCGGAAGAAAATTTTGATATCGACCGCATTGTGAGCCGTTTTGAAGAGATCTTGGCACCCTAACAGGAGCTTAGGATCGTTCGTAAAATAAGTGGCGGATTTTG
>JAJDEE010000060.1 GCA_029259975.1 Planctomycetota bacterium | reverse complement strand
ATCCAAAAGCAACTAAAACCGAGCAGCAGCTTTCCGAGATCGTGTAGGTGATCGTCGGTGAAGCGGTTGTGCAGTGGGCCGTGTTTGCGCAGTAGAATCGCAAACACAATGATCGCTGAAAGCGTTGCCTGTACCATACCGGCAAAGTTATAAACGCCCCAGATCGTGCTGAACCACATCGGCTCCAGCAACATAATCCAATCGAAACTAGCCAGTGAGAACGTCGTCGCGTAGACGACAAGAAAAACGGCGGAGAGCCGCTTGTTCACGTGCGACAAGCCCACGCCGCCTGTTTTGTCTTGACGGCGCGATACGGCTACCAGACCTCGTGAAAAGAGGACCCAAAGCACAAGATAAACAACCGCACGCAACATCCAAAATGAGGGCGTCGACCACATTTCCTTAAACCAAAACGTTCCCGCGTCTCCACCACCGTGGGGATGCCAAGCATATTGCTGGCTCCGCACCGCGAGAACGGCCAATAGCGCCAAGCCAGCGGGCACAAGCAGCCCGACCATCGCCTCTGGTACTCGCCGAAAGCCGACATTCCAGAAAGAATTTGCGATGTAAGCTAACGCCATGAACAGCGCGCCGCCTAAGCCCAAAGACACTAGGTAGAAACCGACGATGAGCAGATTACTCCACACTCGGTCAGGTGCCACCAGTGCGCCAATGGCCAAAACTACCGCTGAGAGGATACCCAGTGGAACTAGCTTCTGTCCGATCGTCGAAGTGGAGGGTGTATTCTGCGTCATGGTTTCGATTCCGTATCGGCTTCGACGGGAGCGGTTGGTTCAGTAGTCGCGGGTGTTGCTGGCGGTTTCGCCTGTTGCTGCAAGCTGCGGATAAAGTTGATAACATCCCACCGACGATCGGGCAGCAACTGGGCTGCAAAGTTTGGCATACTGTTTTGCCCATAGGTGAGAATGTGCAGCAGTTGCCCATCCTTCATGGCGAGCGTCTTGCCGGTTAGCAAGGTGGGCGGCGGCGGAAAGCCCCGTTGTGCCACTAGGCCATTGCCTGCGCCATCCCCACCATGGCAGGCGATGCAAAAAGTTTGAAAGACGACCTTCCCACGCTCGATCGATGCGACACCAGCCTCTGTACTACGATCAAATGGGTTGACCAATTCTTCGCCGGCGCGAACCGCGTCGGTTGGTGTTGCATTGAAGTGTAAAGGTAGGCTTCCCCTCGCAATCGTGCCTGGTACCGGAGACTGCATCGTACGTCCGCTAGCAAACTGGTCGTTCGCTTCAAAGGGTGCGTAAGCAGGCGAGTAAGTCATGTCGTCGCCCAATAGGACTTGGTAATTGGGTCGCGAATGGTCGACGCGAGCCAACATCAGCAGCACAGTAACCGCCAGTAGGGCAATCGCTAAGAATAAGTTCAACCGATTCAGCATTATTGATACTCTCCCGCCGAAACAACTCGTTCCTCTAGCTCAACGAGATTAAAGGGACTTAACATCGATTCCACCTGCTTTGTGTCAAACTGTGTCTCTTCTTGGTCAAGTACAATGACGAAATGATCGTCGGTCACGCGGTCAGACGGCATGTGGGCCTGCTTGCCTGGGAAAAGACGAGCTACCGCAAACAACGCAAAGACGCTGCCAAATCCGGCGAGTAACACGGCTGCCTCGAAGGCAACCGGAACATTGGACGGCAAAGAATTCCACGGTTTGCCGCCAACATCGATCGCCCAGGCCAAAGCGCCGACCCAGTATTCAAACCACAGCATCCCGCCCGCCCCGATCATACCAGCGACAAAGCAGACCCAGGTGAGCCGAGAAGGCTTGAGCCCCATGGCTCCGTCGAGACCGTGGATAGCGTAGGGGGTGAACACATCGATGATCTTGTATCCTTGTTGTCGCACTTGTTTGACTGCGGCTAGCAGATCGTCTTCGTGCTCGAACGTGGCCAAGAGGCGGTGCTGTTGTGCGTCGGCGTATTGCTCCGTAGAGTATTGCTCTGTAGAAAACAGGCTCATGCTGCGTCTCCTTGAGGCTTGCCCTCGAGTGGTTTGTTTGGCTTCCGCTCACGAGGAGGATCGTTCAGCACGCCTTTGATCTCGGCCATGGCAATCGCAGGGATAAACCGGCAGAAAATCAAGAAACAGGTGAAAAACAGGCCGAAACTGCCGAGTAACGTAGCAAGCTCGATCGTCGTCGGGGCGTAGTCAGCCCAACTCGACGGCAGAAAGTCACGGTGCAAGCTCGTGACGATAATCACAAACCGCTCGAACCACATGCCAATGTTGACGACAATCGTGATCAAAAAGACCATCGCGATGTTTCGGCGGAACGGGCGAATCCAAAGCAACTGCGGAATCACTACGTTGCAGCAAACCATCGTCCAGTATGCCCAACTAAACGGCCCCGCCGCGCGGTTGAAAAAGACAAATTGCTCGTAAGGATTGCCACTAAAGGCGGCAATGAAGAACTCGGTGCCGTAGGCCAACCCAACGATGCAGCCCATCGAGAGCATTAGCTTGCACATCGTTTCGATATGCAACAAGGTGATGTAGTCTTCGAGTTGCATCACCTTGCGGGCGATGATCATCAGCGTGAGGACCATCGCCAGCCCACTAAAGATCGCCCCTGCCACGAAGTAGGGTGGGAAGATCGTCGTGTGCCAGCCGGGGATCACTGCAGTGGCGAAGTCCATACTGACGATCGTGTGCACGGAAAACACCAGCGGCGTTGCGATGCCCGCCAGTAGCATGTAAACCGTTTCGTAGCGGCTCCAGGTGCGCGCCGAACCATTCCAGCCGAGGCTAAAGAACCCGGCGATTTTTTTGCGCAACCCTGACGAACGATCGCGAAGCGTTGCGAGGTCGGGAATCAACCCGACGTACCAAAAAACGGCGGAGATTAGCAGGTAGGTCGAGATCGCAAAAACATCCCACAACAGGGGCGACTTGAAATTGACCCACAGCGAGCCGCGAGTGTTCGGATAAGGCCCCATCCAAAATGCTAGCCAGGGGCGCCCCATGTGAATCACCGGAAACAGGCCAGCGCAGACGACGGCAAACAGTGTCATCGCTTCTGCTGAGCGGTTTACCGAGGTTCGCCACTTTTGGCGGAATAAAAACAGCACTGCCGAGATCAACGTACCGGCGTGGCCAATGCCGACCCAGAATACAAAGTTCGTGATATCAAACGCCCAGCCGACCGTGCGGTTCAATCCCCAGGTACCGATGCCAAACGCAATTTGATACGTCACCGCAACGGTGCCGATGGCCAGGGCCGTCAAGGCAACAGAAAAAGCGGCCCACCACAGCCCCGTGGGGCCGCGGTCAATGGGTGCACAGATGTCGCGAGTTACTTGAGCAGGCGTCTTATCGCCGGAGATCAATGTCGGGCGCAGCGTTGCCAACTCCGTCGCGGTGGGTACCAGCGTTTGTTGAGTGGAATCAGCCATGATGCGACTCCCCGTTGTTGTTTTTCATATCGCCTTTCTCGTTAGTAATTTTCTCGTCGCTGTTCTTAACAACACGCAAGTAGGAAACGGCGGGGCGAACGTTAAGTTCTTCCAGCACACGATAGCTGCGGGGGTTTTCGAGCGCGACGCGAATTTTGCTATCCGGGTCGTTCCTGTCGCCAAAGACGATCGCGTCGGCGGGGCACGATTGCTGACAAGCTGTTTGGATGGCGCCGTCCGCAACTGGCTCGCCATTACTGCGAGCCTCAATCTTGCCCGCTTCGATTCGCTGTACGCACATCGAGCATTTTTCCATCACTCCGCGCGAACGGACAGTGACCTCGGGATTGAGTACTAGGTTTTGCAGCGAATCGTCGTGAGGATACCTGAACCAATTAAAACGTCGCACTTTATACGGGCAGTTGTTTGCACAGTAACGTGTGCCGACGCAGCGATTGTAAACTTGCTCGTTAAGCCCTTCGTCGCTATGAACTGTTGCCAATACGGGACAAACCGTTTCGCAGGGGGCATTGCCGCAATGCTGGCACATCATCGGCTGATGGTCGATATCCATCTCTTCGCCTTCGCCGGTGCCCGCGCTGGTGTAATAGCGGTCGATACGCATCCAGTGCATTTCGCGCTGACGGCGAACTTCGTCGTAGCCGACGACAGGAACATTGTTTTCGGACTGACAGGCAATCACACAGGCCGAACAGCCGGTGCATTTGTTGAGGTCAATTACCATACCCCAGGCGTGGCCCGCTTTTTCGTGATCTTCTGGCCAGAGTTGTTTCTCGCCCTCAAAGTGATGCTCAGCGGCGCCCGAGTGTGCGTCCTTGGCGAAAGCAGGAAGTGTCGTACGCTCGATCACCTCGCGATGCTCTCCACCGTGCGGCGCAACCTCAGGGGGGACATCGAGCGAGTGATACTTTTGCGTGATCGCCAGCTCGCGATGACTTCTTGTTTTGGTGAGGGTGATGCCGTCGAGCGTTGCTTGTCGCGTGCCATCGCGGAATTCGACTAAGCTGGCCGCATTCTTTCCGAGAAGTTCACCATTGGGAACTGTTGGTCGT
>JAJDEE010000059.1 GCA_029259975.1 Planctomycetota bacterium | reverse complement strand
CTGTCTTGCCTCAGTCGGAAGTGGAATTTCCCTGGGTGTCCGTTAGTATAACGTGACCTCCAGGAGAAAACGATGAAAGACACTACGAAACGAGAGCGACGCCACATCACCGGACAGCAGAAAACGGCGATCGTGAAGGCTCATCTGGTCGATGGCAAGTCGGTGGCCGACCTGTGCGACCAGCACCAAATCCAGCCAACGCAATTTTATCAGTGGCAAAAACAGCTCTTCGAGCAGGGTGAAGCCGCTTTCGAGCGAAAAACCAAATCGCTGCGCCGCTTCCATGACCGACAGACAGTCGACTCGAACGCGCCGCAGCATCTCGTACTTCACCAGGAGCAAATCGCGTGGATCAAAAAAATCGCTGTCGGCAAAGAGCCCATCCGTCACTGCGTCAGCGGCGGCGTTCCACGCGACGCAGTTTCGCAAATGCTGTTCTTTCTGCTTGTCGGAGTTGAGCATGTGAGTCTCCTTGCTATGAATCCAGCGCGTCTACGCAATTACGCCGACTAAAATCTACTCCGCTGCTTATTTCGCACCAACGTCAATGCTGACAAAGAGTTGCGCAAAACGACTGCCCTGCTAGCATCTTGTGAGGCCGCGCGCTGGCGGCATAATCTCGTTGGCGCGTCCGGCGTAATCTCGTAGGCGCTAACCGGGCGCCTCCTCGCCCGAACAATCGTCCCTGGCGGCAATCTGGCGTGCTAACGCGACAAGCTCTAGTAGGTCGACAAAGCGCAACAAACATCTCCCAGCGGCGACTTCGCGAAATGGATCTTTCGGCGCAACACTTGTCCAGCTCGCAGGTAACGCCGACAAGTCGCCATTGTCGTCGTGGAAGTAAACTCGGTCTTCGCCCCAGTTGTGTCGGTACGTGACCAAGGAATACTCACGCCCCTTGAGCGGATGAAACGGATGCGTCACCGCGAAAGTTCGCGCGTCTTCAGACAAATCAGGTGCAATCGACTGCTTGGACCAATGGCAAGATCGAACGCTGGCATCAGACGATCAAGCAAGATTGTATTCGTCCGAATGTGCCGCTCTCGCTGGAGGAGGCACGACGACTGGTCGAGCGGTTCGTCGACGATTATAATCATCGGAGGTTGCACAGCGCACTTGGCTACGTCACGCCCGCCGATAAGTTGGCTGGTCGCGAACAAGCAATCTTCGACGAGAGAGACCGTAAGTTAGCCGAAGCGCGTGAGCGGCGTGCCTGCAAGCGTCAGCAAGCACGCGAAGAGGTGACCGCAGCATGAAAACAGCAGAAGAGGCTAGCCGGGTGGTGCAGGAGGATGGCAATAAATGCCTCCTGCTCTGCGTGAACGCAAGAAAATAATCCGGCGATAGCCGTCCAAAACCTTACTTTATCCCACTAACGGATCACGCGGAAAATTCCAATTTGCGATGAACCAAGACACTACTTAGTGACGCGGGATAAATAAGTTCCTGAAATTGATGAACAGGAGGAAACGGAGAGAACGGAGCCTAGCTATCAGTATTTGTATTGCAAATCTCTGTTCTCTCTGTTTCCTCCTGATAAAAAAGCAGAATTCAGCAAACACCGAAGTGTTTTTTCTTTCATTCCTTAGAACGTGTTTTGAAATTCAAGTTGACTGTGCTTTAAGGCGAGCGGCAGATAGTTTTTTACCGTAGGATAGGCTTCCAGCCTGTCGGTCAAAGCACCACGGACAGGCTGGAAGCCTATCCTACGGTAAATTCTCATTTGCCGTTCGCCTAAGCATCAAAACCGCCTGATTTACCCTGCCGCTAGCACTCAAGTCAGGCATATTTGAACGTAAAGCAGATCCCAAAACAATTTTAAAACACGTTCTTAGGCGAGCGGCAGTTGAGAATTTGCCTGTTGACGGAAGAATTGCTTAAAAATTAACCACGACTACACAACGGGCACAACTTAAAATCTACGTTGTGCCCGTTGTGTCGACGTGGTTCACTTCGTTTGTTGGAAAATGGATGTCGGTTGGGGCAGGTAAATACCTATCTGCCGATCGCCTTAAACTACTGCCTCACCACGAGTTAGCAGCGTATTGGGGCCACAGTAATTCCGGTCGAGACGATCGTCTGGCTTGGAGGGCCGGTTCAGCCGATTTCAGAGGCCGAATATCTCGCCTCACTCCCCAGTTCTTCCCAATTTCTTGTGGCAGTAGCGACGTGATGAGCTTAAACTGATAGTAGTCGACTAGCAGTCGACGAATTACTCAATTTTCAGCGGACAGCGGCATGGCATTTCCTGCGCTGGAGTGGTCGGTTTTCCGGAACAGCCTGACCGCCGCGCGGATGGTACAGAACGGGAGCGCTTTGATGCGTCACTACAAAAACGTTGCAAAAAAGAGTGTTGCAAGCTTTCTTATTGCAATAGCTTTACTTACCCTCAACACCGACCCTCAGATCGCCAAGGCCACCGAAGCTGCCCGGCTGATCACGTATCAGCAAGAGGGGCAAACGTTCTACGCTTTGAGTTTGATGCCTGAGATGGCTCAGAAGCAAGTGGATGCCAGCTCGATTGTCGTGCTGTTCGACACTTCTGCTAGCCAGCAGGGAGCCTATCGCGTTGCAGCGATGCAATCGCTGAAGTCGCTCATCGCCGGTTTGCGACCCAACGATCGGGTC
Organism: Planctomycetota bacterium; assembly: GCA_029259975.1. Taxonomy (GTDB): domain Bacteria; phylum Planctomycetota; class Planctomycetia; order Pirellulales; family Lacipirellulaceae; genus Bythopirellula. The sequence continues at coordinate 3,118 of JAJDEE010000059.1, read as the reverse complement.
GAGCTACTGGCTGTCGACCTCGGTGTGAAGCCGATGACTACGGCGCCCGTTGCACCGGATAGCTTGGAGATGAACGCTGCTGTCGAAGAACTTTCTCAGCAAATCCCGCTCGGCTCGACCGACCTTGCCGGTGCCCTTGAAGCTGCCGCAGAACGTTTGCAACAAACCGCTGGCTCGCAGCGCACGGTCGTGTACATCGGCGATGGTGTCAGTATTGCTAATTTGCTCGATACAACCGAGCTTTCGAAGGTCGTCGGAACGCTTCGCGAGGCACGCGTCAGCGTTACGAGCTTTGCTGTGGGACCGAAGCTCGACACGCAATCGCTTTCTGTGCTGGCCAATCAAACAGGCGGCAACGTTTACGTTCAATACCCGATGGTTTGGCAGGACGAAGCGGCCGAAATTAGCGACCAACGCGCTCAGACCGAAAATCTTCGTAACGCACAGATTGCCGGAGAGCAACTGGCCGAGTGGACCAACGCAACGGTGCTTTGGCCAGAACAAGTGCAATTCTCCAGCGAGATGGGCAAGACCTATCCCGCGACGATGATCCCGCTACGAGCCGATCGCGATAGCATCGTTCTGGGTGTCACGACCGATCAGCTTCCTGGTACGGTCTCGATTGATATTCAGGCTGGGGGCGTTGCCGGCTCGGCACAGCTAAGCTGGACAGCCCAGCCCGAAGCCTCGCTCGACGATCACGCCTTCCTCACCGAAATCATCACCGCTGCCAAGTCGGACGATGGCCTCTCGCTGCCGACACTCGGCTCTTTTGGCTTGCTAGAAACGGCCCGTTTGGTAGGAGCACGCATGGACCAGCTCACCAAACTGGCCGAACGTGCCGTTGCTTCAGGCGACCACGATGCGGCTCAGCGAATCGCGCAGGCCGTTTTGGAGGCCGATCCCGCCAACGCCCAAGCACGGACGGTTCAGTTTGCTGTTGAACATGCTGGTCCTGCTGATCAACTCAGTGGAGCCATCATCGTTGACCCACCTGCCCATGCCGCTGCACCCAGCCCAGTTGCTTCGGCTGATGGCGATATCAGTTTGGTCCAATCTCCTGCGTCCGAGCAAGTGGTACAGGGCGCTAGAGTTCGTGGCAATGGGGTTCGTGACAATGGGGTTCGTGGCAATGGGGGGTATGCTCCTGGCCCAACAATCGGTGGAGGCCTACTAGACCAAGTGGTTGGCGGTGGCGAGTTCCTCGACCAAGTCGAGCAAGAACGCCGTGTCTTTGTCGACATGCTTCGCAAAGAAATTCAGAACCGATTGATCGACGCCCGGGCACAAATGACCACCGACCCAGTACTAGCAATCCAAGATCTAAAGCTCGCTTTAGAAAGTGTCCAACGGGTCGCCGATCTCGACGCTGACAAGCGGGCCGAGCTGGTCGGCAAGTTGCGTAGCGCACTCAAAGAAGCCCATTATCAAGCATCGCTCAAAGACGAACTCGACCGACAGCGTCACGAAGAGCTGGCCGCCAGCCAGGCTCAAAAGCTCATCAATGTGCGGCTCACCCAGCATATCGAACGCGAAAAGCAATTGATGGCCCGATTCAGCGCCTTAATGAACGAAGGACGCTACCTCGAAGCTCAGGAAGTCGCGGGTATTGTTGAGGAAATCGACTCCAACGGCGTGGTACCGCGCGTAGCGACCCACAATGCCCGATTCAAGCGAAACGAATATCTGATCGCGGCCGCTCGTACTGCACGTACGCAAGCCGTTTGGGAAACTTTGTATCAGGTCGAATTGTCGTTCATACCCTTCCCAGACAACCCACCAATTATCTATCCAGATGCTGCGGAATGGGAAGCGTTGACGAAGCGTCGCGAAATTTGGAAGTCGGTCGATGTCAGTGCTCGCAGCAAAGCCGAGGAGCTTATTCAATCGGCACTGCGCGAGCCCCTGAAAACGCCGCTCAGTTACGAAGAAGAGCAACTCGACATCATCTTGGCCGCGATAGCTGATGAATATGCTATTCCTATTGTCTTCGACAAAGGTGCTCTCGAAGAGCTTGCAATTAGCCCCGAGTCGTCCGTGTCGGTCAACTTGCGAAACGTTTCGCTACGTTCGGCACTGAATTTAATGCTCAAAGAGCCGGGCCTCGAAGAACTGACTTACGTCATCGACGAAGAAGTTTTGTTGATCACGACCGAAGAGAAAGCCAACGAAACGCTCAAGGTCAAAGTCTACCCAGTAGCCGACTTGGTACTTCCTGTCCAAACCCCACAAATACTTGGCGGTTCCAGTAGCGGCGGAGGTGGAGGTGGCCAAGGTGGCGGTGGTGGCGGCGGCCTTGGCGGTGGCGGTGGCGGCGGCGGAGGTGGTCTTGGCGGTGGCGGTGGCGGCGGCTTCAATGTTGCAGACGACCTCCAAACAGATGGCACCCTGCCAGAACAAGCCCAACCTGAGCAAGCCCAACCCAAGCAGACGCAACCCAAGCAAGAAGAGCCTACGACAAGTCCCCGAGTTGCGAAGTCGAGTTCGGCTTCCGCCGATTGGCAGGCTCGTTTTGCGGCAGAAAAAATGGACCCCGCAAAAGTGCGTGCCCTCACTCGCAAGCTGATGAAACAGGGCCACTCGGCACAAGTCGTCGAGTTGATTCAAGCCGCCCTGCAGCATGGCCAAGCACAGGCATGGATGTACGAGTCGCTAGGCATTGCGATGGAACTCGAAGGCCATCCCAAAAGCAACATCGAACGCGTCATCATGTCGGCCTGCGATTTTAGCAGTACGCCCGAAGAACTCATGCTGATCGCAAATTACTTGTCGCACATCGGCATCGACTCGCGAGCTGTCGAGGTCTACCGACAGATCGTCAAAGTTTCGCCCCTGCATCACGAAGCGTATGCACTGGCACTACGAGCCGCGCAACGTGCGAACGATGTCGATGGAATTCGCTGGGCGACCGTCGGAGTGTTGTCGAACGACTTGCCCAAGCAGCAGCAAGCAATCACCGACATGGCCCGCCGAGTCGCCAAGTCGATCTTGGACGATCTGAAAAAGGCCGGCGACACGACCACTTACGACGAATATTACCATCAGCTAGAAGTCGCATTGCAACGCGATCTGGTTGTCACAGCGACTTGGTCGGGCGATGCCGACGTTGATCTGATCG
>JAJDEE010000058.1 GCA_029259975.1 Planctomycetota bacterium | reverse complement strand
GAGAAAGGCTGGCAGCGTGCTGCTCAACAACAACAGCCCATGCTGGTGATGTTCACTTCCGATCACTGCATGTACTGCAAGAAGATGCTGTCAGAGACCTATGGCCACCCAGCAATCCAGCAGATGCTAGCAGGCAATGCGCAAACGGTGCTAGCTCACGCCGACGAATACCGTGGGCTGATTAAAAAATTGGGCATTCGGGGCTATCCATCGAGTGTACTCATTTCGCCCCAAGGCGATGTCCTCGATTTTATGCAAGGCTTTGTGCCGCCCAAAGACTTTGCTCAGCGTGTTAGCCCATTGCTCAAAGCCCACACCGCCCAAGCACGGGCCGCAAATGCGCCTCAGCAGACCATTGGTCGGTAAAACGGCAACGTTTGTGTTCAGTTGTAATAGCTGGGCCTAGATGCTGGGCCTAGATCAGGTACGGCAGGAATCGCCACGTTCGCTGTTTGTATCCGACATGGTTGGAAACCTCATAGCGAGTAGCGATTCTTCGTAAAGCACAGCCGATCGCCACTTTTTTAGCGGCTGGGCTAAGAAGGTGAGTCAGCTTTCATGGCTCACTCCTGCGACATCTCTCGACGTGTGTCATTGGGTCTCGGCATCTGTGCTATCGCACTTTCCGTCTCGACAGCAGGTCGACAATTTCAGCGGCACGTAAGCCGGTCACCAGCGCAAAGTGACCGTCGCGACAAGCACCAATCCGATCAGGCCCCGCCAGCCGGAGTAAGCGATTCCGGCAGCGCCGACGACTAAACTTGGAATCAGACGAATCAGCCGGTCTGTGGTTCCAACGTTTGCCTTCAACATGATACTATAATCTTTGTTTGAAACGGGCCTCTGGTTAAGTCCGAGACCTCTGGCACTCCAAGCTAACGGGAATGCTTCGGTGTGTCAGTGACAATTGTCACAAGCGGAGCCATTTGCCGCTCGAATGGCCAGTCTGATTTGCGATCTTTGCAAAGAGCTACTACGTACGGCCACATTGCCTCGCCGTAACTTCTTGCAGTAGGTCAACTTACAAGCACTCCATTCATTTTCTGACAAAATTTTAGGTGAGTTTCCCCCGATTCTAGGGGTTAGTATGTGTGGATGATATTTTCTTCCTCACTTCAAGGTTTTCTCTAAACGTAATTAGAGCAATGACGGACACAGAGCAATGACGGAAAATCGGATGACGACTCCTGACCTGCAAGAGATGTTCATTAACTATCAATCGCGCCACCAGCGGTCGATCTTTTCGTTCATTCTCACCTTAGTGCCAAATTGGAATGATGCTGAGGAGATTTTGCAAGAAACTTCGCTGGTGCTATGGAGGAAATTCGCAGAGTTCAAGCCTGGAACTAGCTACAGAGCCTGGGCTGCCCAGGTAGCTCGGTACGAGGTTTTGAAGTTTCGCGAACGGCAGAGCAAGGCAGAGCGACTGCTTGGAGACGACGTCCTGGAGCAGCTCGCCACACAGGCAATTGCGATGAACGAGCTGCTTGAAAATCAGGACGAGACACTGCAAGCGTGCCTTGGCAAACTCCGAAGTCAGGATCAAAAGTTAATACGATCGCGTTATTTTCGTGGTGCGAGCGCCAGCACGATGGCGGCAAATCTTGGACGTTCGGTCGAATCGATCTGCAACTCGCTCAGACGAATAAGAGGAGAATTGTTGCTGTGTGTACAACGTGAGGTTTAAGCCGTCTTTAGCTGGCTGTCGAAATGCGGAAGTCGAGAAGTAGTAAATCGTAAAATTGCAGAGAAACAATGGATACTCACAATTCAGAAAACTTGAACGAAACAGACTCAGCAAACTCTGGGCAGGGTAGTCTGCTAGATTCCCCGCTAGATTCGTTTGAAAAGAAGCAATTGAAATTCTTGCTAAGCACCTTGTGCGAAGGAATGCTTGGAGAAGTAGAGGCGAAACATTTACAAGAACTGCTGCGACGATCGAAAGAGTCTCGCAGCACTTACATTCAGTATTTGAATTTGCACGCTAATTTGGCATATGCTCCGGCAGATGCTGCTTCGTCTCGTGCTGGCGAGATGCAGATTGGTGCCGCTGACGACGCTATCACACCGAGGTCGTTATTCGCAGATCGATTCCATGAATTGAAAGCACTCAGTAGAGGCGCCATTCATCGGGGCGTTGGGAGTTTGCAAAACACCTCTCCTCGCAGTTTTGCCGGCCTAGCTGCGATGCTTCTTGGCGTGGCTGCGATGCTCTTTTTCTTTGTCGATCGAGGGGATACGCCGACCTCTTTCAGCCGCAGCCGCGTTCAATATGTGGCGCGTGTGGTGCGCGATGTTGATTGTCGCTGGGGAGAAGAGACTGTCGCGGCGGTTCAGGGTGGATTGCTGCGTTGCCGGGACGAAGTCGACCTGCTGGAAGGCATGGCCAAGCTACGTTTCGACTGTGGCGCGGAGATCATCTTACGAGGCCCTGCCAAGTTGAGGATCGACTCGGGAATGACCTGCTTTCTCAATAGCGGTGAACTCTCGGCAAAAGTCCCCGAAGTGGCTCAAGGGTTTACTGTCCATACGCGATTGGGCCGCGTGGTCGATCTCGGAACAGCATTTGGCGTCAACGTGGGCGATGAGGTAGAGGTACAGGTTTTCGAAGGCGAACTGGAATTACACCCTGAAAACCAGGGATCAAAACAAGCTTCTGCAAGGTCCAAAACAGAAACCGTCGGAATGTTGGCTGGTGCCGCTAGTAGCATGTCACTCGACCTAGAGAATAAGGTTGTGCGAGTACTTAAATTGCCCGAGCCTATTCATCACTTTGCTCGTTCACTGCCTCTGCTTCTGGGCAGTACTGCCGGGAACAGCATTAATTCGCTGGCAGTCGACTCGTTTGGACAAGGTGGCCCAGGGACTCGGCTGCTTGGTAGGAACGGCGGGTTCGGTTGGGACGGTCCCTGGATCAACACTTCTGACAGCAACAGCGTTTCGTTTTTGCTCGGTACCAATGGGGCGATCTCTCGCGGGTCGGGCAGCGGCGTCATTCAGAGGCATCTGGGAACTGGCTTGGCATTGGCCAAACAACTGTATTTTTCGGCAGAGTTTCAGGTGAATGGCCCCGACGCGCGCTGCTCGGCGTGGTTGGGATTGTTCAAATTTATTCCACACTATTGGAGCAACGGAGACACCAACCTCGCGATGATCGGACTGACCGATGGTCAGTTTTCGGGCCGACTCGCTCCTTTCGAAAGTCAGGAAGTCGAGCAAGCTCTCGGCGATTGCGGGCAGTACACTGAGGGAAGCCGCCATTTAATCGTCGGCAAGCTTGAGTTCGATGCCGTAGGCGATAAAGAGCGTTTATCGATTTGGATCAACCCCACACTCGCCGACGAAACGACGCCCGACAAAGTGATCCTTCGCGACACAGGACGACCTGGCGCCGATGCGATCGCGATTCGCTGCTGGGAATTGGACGATGAGACCGTCGCCACCTTCGACGAGGTACGCGCAGGAAGAAATTGGCTTGACGTGGTGCAGTAGACATTTGGCTTCGTCGGCAACGGCGAAACTCTCTTATCAACAATCAACACTTAATCGCTCAATTAACGGATCTTATTGGAACAAAAGTATGACGAGTCCTAACCCTAAATTCCACAGTAGCAAAAACGCAACTCCCAAAGCGTTTACCTTGGTAGAGCTGCTGGTCGTGATTGCTATTATTGGCGTGCTGGTAGCATTGCTGCTACCAGCAGTTCAGGCAGCTCGCGAAGCGGCTCGTCGCACGCAATGTGCTAATCAGGTTCGGCAGCTAGCATTGGCTTTTCATAACCATCACGATACCCACAAGCATCTGCCAACAGGTGGCTGGGTGTTCAACTGGCTCGGTTACCCCGAATATGGTTACGGCAAGAATCAACCTGGTGGATGGCTTTTCAACATATTGCCTTACATTGAACAGCAGAATCTTCACGACTTTGGTAGCGGTCTTACTGGAGTCAACCGAGAGGCTGCTACGCTGCAACGAGTACAATCGCCGTTTGAAGGAATGACTTGCCCCAGTCGACGTAGTGCCAATGTGTTTCCACTAACCAGCACAGCGTTACCTTACGCCTATTGCGAAACGCCCATAGAAGTTAGCAGCAAGACGGACTACGCTGCCAACGCCGGCGACATGTTCGTTGCGGAACCCACTGGATCGGGCACAGCCATTCCCTTTGGGGAAACCGACTATCTCACGGGCAAGAACTATGCCTGGGAACCTAGATGGACTTCGAGAGAACCTGTCAACCAGAATCAAGTCATCATCGTCGAGGAAGGCACGGGAGTTGTTTACACAA
>JAJDEE010000057.1 GCA_029259975.1 Planctomycetota bacterium | reverse complement strand
AGTAATCCGCAGCGAGATTTTCAGCCAAGGCACGCTCATGCTGCGATTGGTGATCCAGCTTAGTATGATGATCGCCCTGCCAGTGATGGCTATTTGCTTGTTCATGGAGCAACAACTGGCCCCGTGGTACATTTCTTACGTGCTGCTGTTCAACATGCTGGTCGGCCCCGTTTTTTCTGCCGGTTGTGTCACCAGCGAGCGCGAGCGTCAAACGCTCGATCTACTGCTCACAACGCTCATTACGCCGTGGCAAATGCTCTGGGGCAAGCTGCTATCGGGCCTGCGTGTGTCGAGCGTGTTGACCTCGTTTTTGATGTGGCCCGTTTTACTGGCTTGCATCATGCCGCTGGAGTTTTGGAACAACTTGCCGACGATGCTCGGCTATTTTTTGGTGGTGTCGCTGACCTGTTTGACGACGGCAATGACGGCGTTGTTTTGCTCGACGTTGTTTCGCAAAAGCGAAACAAGCTTGATGGCGAGCTATCTCGTGATTGTCGTGTTGTTTTTGGTGCCAGTCGCGGCGCAAGTTTTTGTCCGTACTTTTCTCGCAGGAGGAGGTGCGATCGACTGGATTCGTTGGACAGGAATTTTCAGCCCGTTTGCAGCAGTTTTTAATTTGCCGTTGAGTATTAGCGATGCAACTCATGGTGCAACGGAGGCATTCAATATCTTTGGTGGCTTCTTAGGCTTCGCTTTGGTCTACAATCTGGCGCTGTTGCTCGGTATGATCTGGTTGTTTCAGGCGCGATGGCGTGTTTCGGAGTAGTTTCAGGTCGTGCAAAGGAAGATCTCACGCAAAGACGCGAAGGCGCAAAGAGTAGAAAAGGATTCCTGTTGTTTCCCAAGTATTTATCCTTTCTTTGCGTCTTAGCGCCTTTGCGTGATACTTTAGTCAGAGAATGTGTTGGAGATAGGATTCTATGCTGTTAGTTATTTCCCCCGCCAAGACACTCGATTTCGCGCCGCAATCGCTACACGAAACAACTTCCAAGCCCGAACTGCTCACGCAGTCAAAAAAGCTCGTCACCCAGCTACGCAAGCTTTCGCCCAAGCAAATTGGCCAATTGATGAGCATCAGCGACAAGCTGTCCGCCGGCGTGCATGAGTATGTCGCCGACTGGAAAGCCAAGTACGATGCTACCAATGCCAAACAAGCGCTGCTCGCCTTTCGTGGCGATGTCTACCTAGGAATCGACGCCGATAGTTTTTCTTCCACCAATTTCGAGTTTGCCCAACAGCACCTACGCATTCTTTCGGGCCTCTATGGCATACTACGCCCACTGGATTTGATGCAAGCCTATCGCCTAGAAATGGGAACGAAGCTTGCCGGCGATTATGGAAAAGACTTGTACGCGTTTTGGGGCAATAAAATTGCTCGCAGTTTAAAAAAAGCATTAGCCGAGCAGGGCGACAACGTACTCGTGAATCTCGCCTCGAACGAGTATTTCAAGGCAGCCAGCGCCAAAGAAATCGGCTGCCAAGTGATTACGCCGGTTTTCAAAGATCGCAAAGGCGGCGATTATAAAGTGATCAGCTTCTTCGCCAAAAAAGCCCGGGGCATGATGGCTGGCCACATCATTCGTAAACGCATCACCGACGAGAGCGGAATCCTGAAGTTTCGCGCAGCTGGCTACAAGTTCAATCGGGAGCTATCGAGTGAAAATCAGCCGGTGTTTACTCGCGACAAAGCACCAACGGCTTGACCTGCGCTCCACCTGTATGCGATAAACAGACATTCGCGTTCCTCCCACGTAAGGCCCGTCATGTCGAGTCAGCCCATCGCCAATCAGCCGCCTACGCAGGACGAGCTTGATCTGCTGAACTATCAATCACGGATTGAGCGTCCGGTGAAAATGAAAATCCCGGAGTTGGAGCGTAACGAACGCCTCCGCCATGTGATTTTCAGCGGCCAGTTCACCGTCGACATGCTGGAAGACCTTGCCGATACGGCCGACAAAATCCGCGTGTTGTCAAAAAGCCGCTCCGGCCAAGATTTTCTGCTCAGTCTGCTGCATCACAAGCGAGCGATGCTGTATTTCACGCAGCCCTCGACCCGTACATTCCTCTCGTTTATGGCCGCTTGCCAAATCTTGGGGATCACCTGCAACGAAGTCCGCGACCCGACCACCTCGTCGGAGACCAAAGGCGAAACACGTTTTGATTCGCTGCGGATGTTTAGCAGCTATTTTGATTTGATCATCATGCGTAGCAAGCTGGCCAAGCTAGCTGAGTCGTGTGCGTACTTGATGAACGATCTAGAATCATCAGGCAATCGTAGTGTGCCAATCATCAACGCTGGTTCTGGCGCAGATCAACATCCTACGCAAGCCTTACTTGACATCTACACTTTGCAGCGCTCGTTTCAGTTTGCCGAAGGTAAGACTTCAACAGTGGCCACACGGTTTGAAGAACTACGCAGAAATTACCCTGAGCTGAGCAAAGGCCTCACAAACAAAGTCTATGGATTTTGTGGTGATATCGGACGCGGGCGAACGGTCCGTTCATTGGCCAGTTTGCTGAGCAAGTACGAAGGCGTGACGCTGATTTTCATTGCCCCGAACGATCCGACACTCGCGCTTCGCGACGACTTGCGAAAGCTCTTGTTGGACCGAGGTGTCAAAACACTAGAGGTTGAGTCGTTTGACGACTCCGTCGATGGTGTGCCAGTCATCGAATCGCTCGACGCACTCTACATGACACGAATTCAAAAAGAACACAACGCCCCGGGCGATGCAGAAAAGTTCGCCACGATCGATTTATCTCGCTACAAACTCACGGCCAATCTGGTCGCCCGCATGAAGAAATACGCGCCGATCTTACATCCGTTTCCACGCGACCAACATTTCGGGGAAATTCCGCCAGAAATAGACGACGACCCTCGCGCCATGTATTTCCGCCAAGCGCGCAACGGTATGTGGATTCGTTCGGCGCTGCTGGCCTCAGTTTTTGGTGTCGATCATCAAATCGCTCGTTTTTTTCACGACGAGTACAGCGAGTGGCATCATTACAACGAAGATGCCGCCTCGGCGAGCACTGCCTAGAACGGACCATTCCGCCCATGGCATTGCTTATCGATGGTTACAATCTACTGCACGCCACAGATATTTTTGGCGAAGGAACCGGGCCGGGCAGCTTTCAGCGCTCTCGCGAGGCATTAGTGGCTTTCTTAGCTGCCTCGCTCAATGATGCCGAGCGGTTGCAAACGATAATTGTCTTTGACGCGGCGGAAGCACCGCCTG
>JAJDEE010000056.1 GCA_029259975.1 Planctomycetota bacterium | reverse complement strand
TCGCTCTGAATGACCACCACTTCACCCGCGACAACCGGCGAGCTAGACATTCCGATCGCATTCCCCGCGCCTGGGTAGTCCAGAGCAAGTCCACGAAGCCACAGCAAGTTTCCGTTCAGATCAAGGGCAATCAAATCGTTTGAAGAAAAAAATGCGAAGATACGCTCGCCATCGCTAGCAGGGGTTGGAGCTGCATTCGAGGAGGTTTTGTGAGAGTGTGTGTTGCCGGTTGCCCAAAACTGCCGATGCCAAAGCTGCTTGCCCGAACCGGCACTAAAAGCTAAGACATGCAGCCGTTCGCGATTTGGCCCACTCGAAGCGGTAACAAACACTTTGCCGCCCACAACGATTGGCCCCGAAACGCCGCGCCCTGGCAAATCGGCTTGCCAAGCGATGTTCTTGCCCTCTTCGATCGACCATTCCAGCGGCAAATCGGCTGTTGGCGCAACGCTGCGTCCGCCTGGGCCTCGGAACATGGGCCAATCGATTGCGATTGTGGCCTTTGGCGAAACCGCAAGCGACAGTACGAAGCCGAGAAGTGTGATTGCTAGCTTTGAGCTCATGGTAGCTTCTGAGTAAGCTGGTAACATCGTTAGTAACATTGCTTATTTTACTTAGCTTGTGGAATAGCGCCGCCTAGCTTGTCGGTGATTCTCAAACGAAACTCCCAAGGCTGGGTCCAGGGTTGCGTCTGTTCGTTCTGGCACACTTTGATCAGGATGCGATTTGTACCCTGCTTGAGTTGGCAAGGCACGATGTACTGATCAAAGCCACCGCCTGAGTGATAAACATTTTTGGTGGCGATCTCTTTGCCGTTGACCCATAACTTGGTCGCCTCGATCGTCTCGAAGCGGCATTCGGCTGGCGTTTCTTCGACAGCCTCAAACGTTGCGGTGGCATACGCGATCACGCTTTTTTCTTCTGCTAGTGCCGCATTCAAATCGACCTTGCCAAGCAATTTTAGATCCTCGCGCTCGGATACGACGTCCCTCCATTTCACGGGTCCTGACTTTCCTGCGTACTCCGCTGCAAAGTCGATCTCTTGCTCTGGCAGAAATACTTTGTCGAAGCCGGCTCGTTCGGTATTATCGAACGCCCCGATGACTTTCCAGTCGACCAAAAAACCGAGTTGCCGGGCCATGTCAAGAGTTTGCCCCAAAGCCTGCAAAGCTTCGGCACACTTTTGGAGTTGCGGTAGGTCGCGTGCCGAGCGTAGTGCACGTTGGAACTTTTCGAGTTTCACTTGCTCATCGTCGGAGGCATTCGCTTCGTTTATCAACTGTGAAATTGCCTCGTACCGCAGCTCCAAGCTCGGGTCGTCAAGCATTTGCGGCAACAACCGATTTGGTGCTGTCGGGTCCACTCTTTTCAGCCATTCGTAGGCGATTCGCCTAGCACGCGGCGATTGCTTTTTGTCGAGCGTGAAACTCTCGAATAGCTGCGACGGCAAACTCCCTTTCTCGCGTAGTTCCCGCTCGGCAATCGCGTCGACTGCCGCCCGTAGCCAATTGTCAGCCAGCGGTCCGGCACCATTCATCGCAGCGAGGATTTCTGGAATTCGCTCCGCTGTCCCTTGAGCTGCCACGGTCTGCCACGATCGTTGGGCTACGAGTTGCGAATCTGGTCCCACATCCATACGACCGAGCACTTGCAAAGCCTCCGCTATCTCCACCGCACGGCCGTCCTGACACAACGTGCCGGTGCCACAGACGGCTACCAGCAAGGCAATCCAATTTTCTTTGCCAAGCAATAAAAAAGGCGTCATATCGCGTACCCGTGTGTGATGTAGGCTAACTGTCAGGCATCAATTATAGTATCACTTAGCCTATCGCACTTCGTGTCAATTCACCAGACGCCAAACGATATTCTGTTTTCTCTGCCTCACTCACTACGAATCCCAACATGAAAAAAGTACGTACCGGCGGCGGCTGGCCAGCGATCGCCTATACCTTTCGCAAAGCCCAAGAAGCGGGCGGCCTGTTCAAGCTATGGAAGGCCATGCGTTCGAAAAACGCATGCAAGACCTGTGCCCTCGGCATGGGCGGACAGCGCGGCGGCATGGTCAACGAGTCGGGACACTTTCCTGAGGTTTGTAAAAAGTCGCTGCAAGCAATGGTCGCTGACATGCAGGGAGCGATCCGACCGGAGTTCTGGCAGAAGTACAACCTCGATGCCCTGAAAGGTTTCACGCCGCGCGAACTCGAAAACTGTGGCCGACTCACCCAACCCGTTTTGTACACACCTGAGCTGCGTCGCTATCAACCGATTTCGTGGGACGATGCCTACCAGCGAATCGCTAGCAAACTGCGTGAACTCTCTGCCGACGAAACTTTTTGGTACTTCAGCGGTCGCAGCAGCAACGAAGCCGGTTTTCTGTTACAGCTTTTCGCCCGCCTCTACGGCACCAACAATGTCAACAATTGCAGCTATTATTGCCATCAAGCCAGCGGCGTTGGCCTGACCAGCGTAACCGGTAGCGGCACAGCGACGATCACGCTCGAAGACCTCGTCGACGCCGACCGAGTGTGTGTCATTGGCGGCAACCCGGCCAGCAATCATCCACGTCTGATGCGTACGCTGAT
>JAJDEE010000055.1 GCA_029259975.1 Planctomycetota bacterium | reverse complement strand
GCCTTATTAGCGAGATTTGGACCCAGCGAGCCGATCGGTAATGGCTTCTCGGCGCAAGCGGTTCGCCGAGAGTGGTAAAACCGGCCGATTGTCACCGGTGATCGCCATCGTGAATGTCACACAGAAAATCTTCGTTCACCGGCACCTTCCTTGGCGTCCAACCCGCAGACTCCGCACGACCGGTCAATTTTTTTAGTTTTTCCCGATCGTTGGCCGCTCAGAGAAAGGGTTTATACAAATTCGTGGCCGATACTGTTTCAGGTCACATGTGCTTTGTCCCTATCTCAAAGCCCGCAGTTTTCCCGCTGAGTGCCCTGTCTCCCCTGAAGCATCGCCCTCCCTAGTAAACTCCCAGCGGTAAAGAATTCTTATGATGGAAGCCACTCTCGCGGTCTCGCCAACACAAGATCCCTCTCTTATTGATCAGGTGCGGGGCGCTCTCAAAAAAAGTCATTTTCTCTCGCCACGACAGGTTCAGATCGAAACGACTGGCGGTAACGTCCGTCTCGAAGGAACCGTCGGCTCGTTCTACCAAAAGCAGATGGCCCAAGAACTAGTACGCCGCATCGACGGTGTCGATACTATCGAAAACCAACTGCAAGTTAGTTGGCCTTAGCGGTCCGTAGTGGCACCTAGTCTCGACCGAAGCAAACTAGGCACATGTCGTCGCTTTGCGGAAAATCGCCGGCGAAGCGACGGACGTCGTTTAAGACATGCTGTCCCAGGTCGTGCGGTCCAATCTCGTTGTTCCCGATCACTTCGGCTAGTTTTTCGATGCTATAAAGATCGCGTCGCGAATTCATCGCCTCGCTGAAGCCGTCGGTAAAGATAGTGACAAAATCGCCCGGCTCGAGTTCTCGTTGGTACGATTCAAACACGTAGTCGTCGATCACACCGACAGGCAAACCAGCTTGGTCGCCACCGATTTCGATCACGTTGCCATTTGTATCGCGTAGCATCGGGGGCATATGCCCAGCATTGACAAGCGTAAGCGTATGGCTACGCGGATCAACGACCGCGATCACCATCGTCACAAAACGATCGTCCCAACCGTGACTAGAAAAGCTCGCATTAATTTCGCCCATCGCCTTGGCGGCATCGGGTTCGCGCGCTAGCCAAAATCGCACATCCCCCGATAGTTTAGCCATCAAGATCGCTGCGGAGACTCCCTTGCCAGCCACGTCGCCAACGATCACAGCAAACCGATCCTCCGGCAACATCACATAATCGTAGTAGTCGCCGCCTACTAAATATGCCGATTCGTAAAATTCGAAAAAGTGGTATCCCGGCACCTGCGGAGACTTGCTCGGCAGCAACGCATGTTGCATCTGGTTGGCGACTTCTAAGTCGCGCTGCAAGGCCCGCTGCTTGACCGCATCTTCGTGCAGTCGAGCATTGTCCATCGCAATGGAAGCTTGGTTTGCCACGCCGGCCAACACCTGCAAGTCTTGATCGGTGAACCGGCTCAGCTGGTTGCGTGTGTCGATTTGAATCACGCCGAGCGGCGCGCCATCATTGGAAATCAACGGCGCACAAATCAACGAGCGAATTTGAAAGTCGGCAATACTCTGCGCCATGCTAAATCGCTCGTCAGTCGAAGCGTCGGCCGACAATATTGCCTGTTTTCCTTCCATCGCCTGCTCGACGATCGTGCGACTAACCCGCATGTTGTCCTCGTCTCCAGGACGGCGTGCCTTGGACGCAACGGGCACCAGCGGCGCGTCAGGCTGGGGACGCATAACCACGAAACCGCGGTCTGCCTGCACAAAAATTTTGAACAAGCTGTCGAGCAACTTAGGCAGAATCTCCTTGACCGACAAAGTACTTCCCAGATTGTTGGAGATCTCGATCAGCGCCGTCAATTGTGCTTCAGGCTTGGCAGAAGAAATCGCCCAGCCCGACTTGGCACCTTGGCTGACGTCGACTGTAGCCATGATCGTTGAAGTGTCGTCATCCGAAGCAGAATCAGCGCCACCAACCAAAACGCCCAACAACGACGATCCATCGGGAACTGCTCCTCCGAGCAAATCGGTCGGCGGATTGCAGAACTCAAACAGCAAGTCACAAATGAGCATTTGGTCGCCGTGGCGGAGTGGAGCCCGATCAGCAACTCGCTGATCATTGATATAGGTTCCGTTTCGGCTCCCCAAATCTTGCACAAAAAATCCGCCTGCCTCTTCACTAAGAATGACATGCCTGCGACTAATCGCTGCCACATCAAGCACAACATCACAGTCGGGACTTCGTCCCAAAACCCATCGTTCGCCCTCAAGCTCGAACAGTCGCCCCGGCTCATTGCCTTTCAGCACTTTTAAGCTAGCCATACCAGCAAATCTCTACTACTTAAGAGTATTAGGGACTAGACCCAAGCAGGCCTAGCAAACAAAAATCGTGTCGAAGGTCTGTCACGCGAAGCTACAATTCTAAGACTCTGCGCACGAGCGAGTCAACAACACGCTGCTTCCTCGCCAAAGGCGCTTAACATGTCCGGTTCTTGGCGAAAACAAGCGGGACAAGTAGGGTCAAGTGCATCTTCTCAACCGCCAGCAGCGGCATTATGGGCGGTTAGCGCCAGCGACGGGACCTCGAATCCTAGGCTGATCCTGTCGCAAGGTAGCCAGGGCCATCGCATCAAAACCTCTCTTTTCGAGGAAGTCGGTGTCCCATGCGGCTTCATGCTGACATCGAATCCCGTAACTGTGCAATCGTGTAGTACTGCACTTCTTGGCGACCACGCGACTTTTCTCTCGTCGTGCGCCGGCGAGCTTTTGTCTGCGTAGCTCAATGCTTCTTCAAGCAAGATCGTCAACACTACAGAAAAGGCTGACTACGATTTCAGTTTCGATGACGTGGCAATCGGATTCGGATCCGGCGAAGAGTCCGTCAAGGTCAGCAGCACAAGCAATTATGCCGAAAACACCTCCGAGAACGGCAGCTACTCCGATCGCCGTTCTCCAGATGGCAAGGCTGTCCAGTTTTTGGGGTCCACTTCATGCATTAATATTTTACAGCAGATCCAGTAGAGTCGTTCCTACCTGAGTCCCGTTGAGTTCTGTCCCCGTTTTCTCACCTACGGAAGGGGCGTGCGAATCCGCGGGGGAAGCCTTTTGATGACGGTGGAAGCTGGGTCTTCGTTGGGCACGCGCAAGTCTTCTCTCAATCGCGTTAGTTCTTGCCGTAACCGCTGTAGAATTTTTGTGTAGGCAGGATTGTCGACCACGTTTTGGAGTTCATCGCGATCGTTGTGGAGGTCATACAATTCCCAGTGATCGACATCCGGTTCGTAAAAATACATCAACTTAAACCGACCGTCGGTAACTCCATAATGCCTACGCACGTAATGCCATCCGGGATATTCGTAGTAATGATAATAAAATGTCTTGCGCCAATCTTTGGGAGTGTTTCCGTTCAAGATAGGTACCAGTGATTTGCCTTGTAAGTCACCGGGTAGCTCCCCGCCAGCAGCTTCGAGAAAAGTTGAAGCAAAGTCGAGAGGCGACACAATGTCTTCATTGTAGGTGCCCGGATCAACGACTCCTGGCCAGCGGACAAGGCAGGGAGTGCGGAGCGATTCTTCATACATCCAGCGTTTGTCGAACCAACCATGTTCGCCAAGATAAAAACCTTGATCCGAACAATACACAACGAGCGTATTGTCGGTCAGGCCCGATTCGTCAAGGTAATCGAGAACTCTGCCTAACTGATCGTCCACAGCTGAGACGCAACGAAGGTAATCTTTGATGTACCGCTGATATCTCCAACGAGTTAAATCGTCTCCCGCAAGATTCGCTTCGTGAAACGCTCGGTTTTTCGGGCCATAGGCGGCGTCCCACTTGGCTTGCTGCGTGGATGTTAAATTCGCTGGAGGCACCAGTTTGAGGTCCCGGTCACTCATTGTTTCGGCAATGGTCATATCCTGCTGCCTGACGGCTGGACCTCGTGCTGCATAATCTTCGAATAGTGTTGGCGGTTCCGGGATATCGATATCGTCGTACAAGTGAAAGTATTGGGGAGCCGGCTCCCACGGTCGATGAGGAGCCTTATGCTGGTACATCAACATAAAGGGCTTGTCTTGATCTCGTTGCTCAGAAAGCCATTTTAAGGTGAGGTCGGTAATGATCTTGGTCGTATATCCGGTACGCTGAACGCGTTCGCCGTTACGAATCATAGGCGGATTGTAATAGGGCCCCTGATTGATAAGGATGTCCCAGTGATCGAAGCCCGTTGGAGCAGAATGGAGATGCCATTTCCCGATGACCGCTGTTTGGTAACCGACTTTTTGCAAGAGTTTCGGAAAGGTCTGTTGCGATCCATCGAACGGGGTACTTCCGTTCACACAGAAACCATTCAAATGGCTATACTTTCCGGTAAGAACAGTCGCCCGGCAAGGGCCACAAATTGAGTTACTAACGTAGCACCGGTCGAAACGCATACCTTCGTGAGCAAGGCGATCGATATTTGGCGTAGTATTGATACGCGAACCATAAGCGCTGATAGACTGGTAAGCATGATCATCGGTAAAGACGAGTAGAATGTTGGGACGTGACGCAGTAGTTTGTTTCTCGTCCGCGTTGATCGCGTGTGCCGACATACTTTGCGAGACTGCAAAGGCTACAAACAGGACAAGAGTTTTCAGGGAAATGTGTTTTTGAAGCATGATCGCCTACCTTGTTTGAACCAGGATTTCCCATTTGGGTTAAGCCTGGAACCATTTCAGGACCGAAGCACACCCGATGTTAACAGCACACCTTTGCAGGGTCAAACTTCCGATGGTTTTCCCGACATTTCGTGACCGCCGCTCGGCTTTGCGCCTCGGATGTTGTGTAACCGGCAGGTTTTTTTGTATCAATCGACTTGTTGGCACGTAGGTTCCCCCCGGATACGCTGTCCGAAAGTGCTGGGCTATCGCACACCTGGCTAGGCAACTCTCCCGGAGTAGCACGCGAGCATTACCTCAAAGTCACGGACCAAGATTTTGAAAAAGCGGCCAACGGAAAAGCGCTGCAAAAGCGGTGCAGCAACTGTCCGTTTTGCCTTGCAAAGTTCCGCAAGCAGGTTTTAAGAAAAACACGGAATCTGCGAAAGTCGTTGTATTGCAACACCTTGCGACTCCGTGCGAACAGGTGGACATAATTGCAGTAGTCCGGGAGGGACTCGAACCCCCGACCAAGGAATTATGAGTTCCCTGCTCTAACCAACTGAGCTACCGGACCAAAGTGAGGTGGCGCTCGGACCTAACCGATTACCAAGAGTCGGCCTGCCATGCCTTCTCTCCAGACGTCCACCGCTTTAGCCTATTATGGGGCCAAGTCTTGCTGCTGTAAACGGTCACTCGATTGATGAACCGGTAGCGGGCTACGGGGTGGTTGTGCATACCAACTAAGGACCGTGGAGTTAATGGCCCTCGATGTCAGCGTTTCAAAGGCCTCACGATCGATCGAAACGCTTGGTGAGGCTTTGTTCGACAAAGGGTCGCTGGCGACGTGGCTCGACGATTGGTTTCGGAAGTTCCGTTGCACAACAACGCGTCGGAGCTTCAAGCACGCGTGAGCGCGTGGTTTGCCGGTTTGGCGCGTCTTGACATTTTTGCGCTAGTGACTCAAAAGCGTTTTTGTTCGCAAAAGTCGCCCGAATTTACATGGGGGCGAAAGCAGTAAGTCTCTTGCTGGCAACACGTTGCGAAAATCCAAAGGCTGCGCAGTTGCCTGGGTTTTGCGAAACTTGGGAATGCAAACACCGCAAAACTCCTCGGGATACAGCGCCAACGCGGCACGTCGAGCCTAGCCAGCAAGCGTCAACGAGCGATCTTGCTTTTGAACGGGGAGGTCGCAAAAGTCGTCTTGGTTAAGTTGTCAAAGAACAAGCGGCGCATTGTGACGCCGAGGACAATTTAGCACATCGCCGCCGAGAAATCAGAGGCGATTTTTGGCCGGGTCGAGATGTTCGTTGGCGAGAGGAAAGATTTACCACAGAGGGCGCGGAGTTACGCAGAGGAAAACCCCCAGAAAGGAAATCCTCTCTGTTTTCTCTGTGCCTCTGTGTTAAAAAAACGGCAGCCTGTAGACGGACGTAACCGGAGGAAGTTATCGCAACGTAGGATGGTGCCGCATGGCCCATCTATGAACAACACGTTGTCAACCGGTTGACATAATATTTTGCGATTTATCGCTGACCTGTTTCTGCGAGCGGTTCTCACGAACGCTCAACCATCTATTC
>JAJDEE010000054.1 GCA_029259975.1 Planctomycetota bacterium | reverse complement strand
ATGCTCGCTGAGGGTATCGATGTTGCTGCCGCAATCGACCGACTCGGCATCGAGCAACTCGACGAGTCGGCGCTTGTTGCCCTCTGTCAAGAAATGCTTGACGCGAACCCCAATGTCGTCGCTGACCTTCAAGCCGGCAAGCAACAAGCTGTTGGCTCGCTCATCGGCCAAGCGAAAAAGAAGAACCCCAATGTCGATCCCGGGCGTTTTCGCGAGCTTTGCTTAGAACTCGTCGCAAAAATGTAGGACGCTTTCAAAAAAATAGCCGCAGATGGACGCTGATAAACGCAGATGGTTTCTTTATTGCTGACCAGTTAAAATTGACCTCATGACTTGCCAGCCGATCATCACGCTCACTACCGACTTTGGATCGAGTAGTCCGTACGTCGCGACGATGAAGGGTGTGATACTTTCGATCATCCCCGATGTGCGACTGGTCGACATCACCCATTCGATTCTGCCGCAGCAGGTGTTGGAAGGTGCACAGGTCTTGGCGGATGTCACGCCCCTGTTTCCGACGAATGCTCTTCACGTGGCGGTCGTCGATCCTGGCGTTGGATCGGATCGCGAGATTGTGTACGTCGAATTTTCCTGGGGCCGCTATCTTTGCCCCGATAACGGTTTGCTGAGTCGGTTGGCGGAGCAGGCGGAGCCGATTATGATGGTCACGGTGACGGCGAAGCAGTTTTTTCGCGAGCGGGTTGCCCCCACGTTTCATGGTCGCGACGTGATGGCCCCGGTGGCGGCGCACCTGAGCATGGGGCTTGATCCCAGGGAACTGGGGCCGCTACACAGAGAACTCAAGCAGGTGAATTGGCCCGGAGCAGTAAAAGTGGCGAATCGGATTACAGGCGAAATCGTGGCGGTTGACTCTTTTGGCAACCTCGTCACGAATATCACACGCGAGATGTTGGCCGATGTCCCCACCGACGAGAAAGTCTCGATCCGCTGTGACGACCACGAAACCTGTAATATTTTCACGACCTACGCCGACCAACCGCCGATGACGCTCGTCGCGGTGATCGGCTCGAACGACCAGCTTGAGCTAGCCATCGTCAACGACAACGCGAAAATCATGCTCGGCGTTGGCGTCGGCACGCCGGTGGAAGTTGTTTGGTAGAAAAACCAAGAATGAAGAACAGGAAAGGAAAATAGGACGCAGAGGAACGTGGATTCAACGGATTTTCGCCGATCATTTTATTTCCGCGCTCATCAGAAAAATCCGCGTTCCTCCGCGTCCTATTTTCCTTACATAAACCTACTTACTCACTCACGCGATTAACAGAATCACATCATGCCAACAAATTCCGAAATTACGCATTGGGACAAACACCACCACTGGCACGCGTTCACGCAGATGGCCGAGTACGAACCGCTGGTGATCGAGCGGGCGGAGGGTGTTTGGCTGTATGACCTCGAAGGCAACCGCTACTTCGATGGCGTGAGTAGTTTGTGGTGCAATCTGCTAGGGCATGGGCATCCACGGATCAACGCGGCAATTCGCGAACAGCTGGATCTCGTCGCCCATAGTACCTCGCTGGGAATGGGCAACCGTATGTCAGCGGTGCTTGCCAAACGGATTGCCGAGATTACGCCTGGCGACTTGCAGCATGTTTTTTTCTGTAGCGATGGCTCGTCGGCGAACGAAGTCGCGCTGAAGATGGCCTTTCAGTATTGGCGGCAATGCGACGAACCCCAGCCACAGAAAACAAAATACCTCGCCCTCGGCCAAGCCTACCATGGTGATACTTTAGGCAGCGCTAGTGTCGGTGGCATCGCGAGGTTCCATGAGATTTTTGAGCCGTTGTTGTTTGACGTGATTCGGCTGCCAACGCCTGATCCTCGGGCATTGCCGGCTGAGGTTGCGAAGCCGCAAGCGGCGGAGTTTTTTCTGGCGCAGCTCGAGGCGGTTTTGGCGGAGCGACACGAAGAAATTGCGGCGTTTATTTTGGAGCCGCTAATTCAAGGCGCAGCGGGGATGGTGTTTCATCCGTCTGGCTATCTGCGTGGGGTGCGTGAGCTTACGAAAAAATACCATGTGCTGCTGATCGCCGACGAAATCGTCACCGGCTTGGGACGTACCGGAAAAATGTTTGCTTGCGATCACGAGGAGGTCGTGCCCGACATTCTTTGCCTGGGCAAGAGCCTCTCTGGCGGCTATCTGCCACTCTCGGCGGCGATCTCCCATCCAGAAATTTACAGTGCTTTTCTCGGCGATACGGCGAGCGGCCGTTCGTTTATGCATGGCCACACCTACGGCGGTAACCCGTTGGCCGCTGCTGCTGCCTTGGCGACGATCGATTTGCTCGAAGAGGGACAAGTCGTTGCAAAAGCGAGCGAGAAAGCAAAGCAGCTCGGGGCCTGGCTCGACAAGTTGGCTGCGCATCCGCATGTCGCGACCACGCGTCAACACGGCATGATCGCCGCCGTTGAGCTGACGGCTTCGACCGACGAAGTACAAGCCTATCCGACCGAGCTGCTGGTCGCCCGGCGTATCTGCCGAGAAGCATTGCAGCACGGCGTTTGGCTCCGCCCGTTGGGTGACACGCTGGTCATCATGCCGCCGCTGTCGGTCAGTCCTCAAGAGCTTGATTTCTTGGGCGACGCGGTGCTGAAAAGCATCGAGATCGTCACTGCCGAAATGAGCGTCCATGCCTAAACTGTCTGAGTTGCGTTACCTGCTGCTGCAAATTCGCGACGCCAACGACCCGATCGGACCACAGGAAGTTGACTGTTTTGCGAAAACGCTTGGCTGTGGTAACGGAGACATCGCCACGCTCAATTTACTTAACGAACGCCTAACGACGGCTAAACTCGACGCGGTCGAAGCCGTTTTGATCGGCGGTAGCGGCGACTATTCGGCCGCAGGCGAGAGCGAATGGCTGGAAAACGTCTTTTCTGACCTGCGAATGCTCGTCGACACGCGAAAACCGACGTTCGCTTCATGCTGGGGATTTCAAGCCATCGCCAGAGCGTTAGGCGGACGCTGCATTCACGACCCGGCCCACGCCGAGCTGGGCACGATTGAGCTAACGCTGACCACAGCAGGCCACGCCGATCCGCTGTTTGGCGAACTTGGCAGTCCCTTTTTGGGACTAGCGGGTCACGAAGATCACGTCGTCGAGTTGCCGCCGGGTGCCATTCTGTTGGCGTCTTCGGCGACAGTCGCCCAGCAGGCATTCAAACTTGCTGAGGCGCCGGTTTACTGCACGCAATTTCACCCCGAACTAGAATTGGCCACCTATCTCGAGCGCGTCGCAGCCTATCCGCAATACGTAGAAAAAATTGCCGGCACGACGCTTGAAGTATTTGGCCAGCAGTGCCAAGACACACCACAGTCGCGCCAATTGCTGAGCCGATTTGCTCGACTCGTCGAGGAGTACACGCTATTGATTGAAGGCAGGGTTGCCAATCAATAGCTGGGCTGCGGCTTGCGCTGTTGGAAGAATGCCTTGCGGCTGTTCGGGCTACGCGGCTTATAATCTGGCAATGGACCGGCAGGGAAGTCTTCGCTGCGAGCGCCAGCGCCTAGCTTTACAGTACGATTTTCGGCATGCCAGCCCATCAGGCTCAGAAATTCTTCGAGCGTGATGACTTCGATATTCAGCGTATCGGCTTGGGCACTCATCTTTTGGTACGAAATGCGAGTGTTCCCCGAGGTGTCTCCGCGACCCCCTTCAGGCTTACCAAGTATCAAATAGCGAGTATCAACGGTCATTTTGCCATCAATAGCACCCTTTGCGTTAGGCACCGCGTCGACCTTGCCATTATTGAGCTGAATGATCTGCTTAAGCTGGTCGATATCGCTAACACTATCGCCGTTGATGTCGATCAAGCCGGTAATGGCAAAGCCCATCTGTCGGCCACGATTCCAGACTTGGCTATAGATTTTGTCGCCTTCCATCAGTGGGCGTGTCGACTTGTCGCTGGAGATTCGAGCTTCGGCCATGTGGGCGCTGAGGATTCGCACGACTTCGATGCTGCCTTTGCTTTCTGCGGCATTCACATCGTGAGCATCTCCACTGTACACGCTAAAGGTCACCTGGGGACGTAGATGGTCTTGCTCGCCGAGGTTGATCCAAACTTTACGCTCGCGTTGGTTTACCCAAGCAATTTGGCCGTCGGCGGGCTGTGCGAACGGATCGGTTGGCG
>JAJDEE010000053.1 GCA_029259975.1 Planctomycetota bacterium | reverse complement strand
TGTGGTCATTACCGGCGACATACCGCTCGCTGCAAGCGTCGTCGAAAAATCGGCCATCGCGATCGGCGTACGCGGCGAGCTTTTCGACGACAGCACTGTGCATGAGCGCTTGGCCTCGCGCGACTTGATGGAAGAATTCCGCGCCGCTGGCCTCGAGACTAATGGCCCCAGACCGCTCTCCCAAAAAAACATCCAGACGTTCGCCAATCTGCTCGACCGCACCTTGACGCGGAGTCTCAAGAAAAGAGGTATAATCATTTCGATCAAACCAAAGCAAACCTGAAACCAACAAAGCCAACAAAGCCAACAAAGCCAACAAAGAACGACGACGACGTGAACAACACCCTCCCCATTCCCGGCTTCTGCGAGCCTTTCAGCAGCCTTTCGCATCTGACTGCCGCATGCGTTTTTACGGTCGCGTCTGCTTGGTTGCTGTGGCGCGGTCGGGGTGATGCGAA
Organism: Planctomycetota bacterium; assembly: GCA_029259975.1. Lineage (GTDB taxonomy): Bacteria > Planctomycetota > Planctomycetia > Pirellulales > Lacipirellulaceae > Bythopirellula. Next base: position 6,872 of record JAJDEE010000053.1, on the reverse strand, counting down.
GCGAACGATTAGCTTGGCCATTTTCAGCGTTGCTACTGTTTGCTTGTTGTCGACTAGCGGCGTTTATCACATGCTTTCGCCAACAGGCGAATCAAGAATGTTTTTGCAGCGTTTGGATCACTCGGCGATTTTTGTGTTGATCGCCAGCACTTTTACACCGGTCCATACGCTCCTATTTCGCGGTTGGGGACGGAGCGGAGCGCTGCTGCTGATTTGGACGGTTGCATTCGTTGGCATCGCGATCAAGATGATTTACTTCCACGATATTCCTCGCTGGTTGGGCATCGGTCTGTATCTTGGCATGGGATGGTTGGGGCTGTTTACCGGAATTTCACTGACTCGGCGATTTGGATTTCATTTTGTACAGCCGCTATTATGGGGCGGCGTAGCCTACACATTCGGCGTCCTCTTCGAATTCTTGCGTTGGCCTGTACTGGTCGAGGGAGTGGTTCAGTGGCATGAAGTTTTTCATGTTGCGGTGTTGTTCGGGCTTTGCTGCCATTGGTCGTTTATCTACCAAATCGCTGACGGACACGTTGTTGTTGCTGGCCTCTCGGAGCCGTAAGCTATTCGCGTAATCTCGACTCGGAGAAGCGAGCGATTTTGGCAATCCTTGGTTGCTTGAACAGCTGAAAGACGAGATAATGTGTTGCGTCTGCTACGCCTAACAGGAAAACGTCGATGAAAAAAAACTTCGCCCATCTAAGCTATTCCGCTGTGTCACTGTTACTGCTGCTAGTGTTGCCGCCAGTTTCAGCTGGGGCTGCCGACGCCTGGCAACGGATTCCAGAAAACTCGCTGGGGTTTGCTGTCGTCCAGAATCTTGCCCAAAGTAGCGAAAAGTTCGAGCAGTTGTTGGATCGGATTGACGCGATTTTTCCCGAACCGTTAGCTTTCGCCAAGGCGGTTACCGGTTTGGAGTCGGGACTCGATGTGTCCGGAAATCTGGTGATCGCCATTTTGCCTGGCAATGAACCTGAGGCATCCACACAGCCTTTAGTTTTGCTACCGATCGCCAATTACAAGAAGTTCGCGTCATCGATTCATGCCGACGAGAGTGGCGCAATCTGTCGAATCACGCTTCTAGGCGAAGATATACTCGTCGCACAAAGCGGAACGTATGCGATGCTGATGAACCTTGAGCACCGCGACTCCATGGAGGTTCTAGTCGCCCAGACGCCCAAAGCCGTTGAAGCTCTCGCGCCACTCGCAGAATGGATAGCCAAGCAGGATATATTCTTGGCCTTGTTGCCGACAGGAATCGAAGCCCTCAAAAACAGGCAGCGCCGGTCTGCTCGTCGACCAAATATCGACGACATGCCTGACGAAGAACGTTCGTCTCTTTCGCAATTACTCTCTTTCGTATCGAGGCCAGAAATAAGCCAATGGTTGTCCTCGCAGGTTGAACTTGTAGCTCTCGGGATCGCGGTTGACGATCGTTTGAACGTGCGCCTAAGCGAGCAGTTGATTTTTAAGGAAAACAGCCTGCTAGCCAACCTAGCTCCCATCGCTATGCCAACACAAGACGCAAGGCTAGGGCTCTCGGACAAGCCAATTGTTTTTGCCGCTGGCGGCCCTGTCGATGCTGGGTGGGGTAAGCAACTCGCTACTTTTTTGTGTCAAGGCGAGCAAGGGAAGACCCGTAGAAGAAGTAAAACAAAGGTTTCTGCAGACTTGCGAAGTCAAGAAGAGCACGCGTACCGATTACTATTGGAGGGCATCCAAGCATGTTCGGTTGTGATGCTAACAGGCGAGAAAGGCGAGCCGCTGGTGGGCAATTTCCTGGGAATTGCGGAAGTTCCCGACGTTTCGAAATACCTGAAGTCGCTGCCAGAAGTTGTCGAAATCTGGGGAGAATTGGCCCAGCAGTCCGTGGACGATTTCAAGCCCAGTTATACCTTTGCAACCGAAGAAATCGAGGGTAAGCAGCATTGCGAAATCGTTGTCGATATCGCCTCGACAGCTCGCGATCCGAACGTTCCAATGATCAATTGGATGCTGGAAGCGGCCTTCGGCCCCGAAGGTAAGCTAAGTATTCGGCTTGCTGAAGTCGATCCTACGACTTTTGCTTTTGGCTTTGCGACCCAACAGCAGATGGATGAATTCTTGGCGGCAACGCGGCAAAACAAAACGATCTCACCAAGGTCTCCCGAAGCGCGAGTCACGCTAGATTTGCTCAAGCCAACCTCCCCCTGGAAGGCGTTAATCAGTCCTCAAGGCTGTGTTCGCTGGACGTCGCGTTTGCTTAATGAGTATTGGGTGTTGCTTAGTGGAAATGAAGTGACGATTCCAGCGGTGCCCGATTCGCCACCAATTGGTCTAACGCTCGACTGGAGTGACCATCGCTGCGATTTCGAAATCGTCTGTCCCGTTGCAACCTGGGAGACACTGGGCAAGTATATCGACTCGGTTAGTTCTCGTTGAGTTCTACAGCAAATCACTTTTTCCTGGTTCGTTGTTCGTTGCTGTTACCCGCCTGATGTGGCGTGACCGCCACTGTTATTAGGCGAGCGGTACCCGTAAGATAGGCTTCCAGCCTGTCGGTCAAAGCACCACGGACAGGCTGGAAGCCTATCCTACGGTAAATTCTCATTTGCCGTTCGCCTTACGTCCACGTAGCCAAGTTTGTCGGGGTAGCTGATTGCTAAACAACACCGCCGATTGTGGTGACGTTTCTGATCGATCGCACTCAATCGCCGTCAGGTTCGCCAGTTTGCCAGGAGCAAGGCTACCAACACTGCCCGCAATACCCAATGCCTCGGCACCGTTGAGCGTTCCTAGCAACAAAATTACTTCGGGTGAAACATCTTTGTAGGTTCGGGCCAGGTAACGCAATTCGCCGAGTAGACTGAGATCGGGATTCGAGGCACGACTGTCTGTTCCAATCGATACTGTTACACCAGCGTCCAACATCCTCTGCAGCGGATACTCGTCATGCCCAAAATACGCGTGAGTCCGCGGGCAGTAGACAATCGACATCCGATCGCGGCGTGCAGCGACGAAATGTATCTCGTTTTGTGAAAGAAAATTGCCATGCACTACCAATGCACGCGGCGCTTGCGCTAGAATTTGCAGATAATCGAGCGGCTGCAAGCCATTCGCAAAGATTTTGCCATCCCACATGCTGCGAGCATCGAGCAACTCGCGAAACGGGCCAGTGTTTTTGCTGAGAAGTTGTAGCTCCTCAGGCGATTCGGCTAAGTGCATCGCAACAGGCATTTGCCGCTCGCTCGCCAACACAACCAGCTTTGAGAGTAGTTCGGGATGTACCGTGTACGGAGCATGAGGGCTAATGCCAACCTGCAGCGCAGGGTGATTCGAGTGAAGGCGTTGTTGCAATTCGGCGAAAACCGAATCGATGCGGGCGGCGGAAAATCCGATCACTTCTTGAAAGACCGTCAGATCTGGCAGGATGTCCAGCGCAACGGCAGCGAACGGTGACGTAGCTATCTCGCCAATGGTTGTCACGCCCGCCTGTAGCGATTCTCGCAAACCGGTCGTCAAGCCAGCCGTTGTGTCTGCTTGCTGCTTACGACCAGCAATTACCAGCTGAATCCACTCAGGCAGAGGCATCCTCGGCTGCCCAAGCGGCCTGGATAGGGTGCTGAATTCTAGATGCGTGTGGGCGTTGACCAGCCCGGGCAGCAGCACAAGGTCGCCCAAGTCTTGGACTTTAGCATCGGCATGTGCTCGAGTGCCGACTGCCACGATCCGCTCGTTCTCGATCGTGACCACACCTCCGGCAATCGGTGGTGATTCGACGGGCAAGACCCAACGCGCTTGGAGAGCGAATTTTGACTCGGATTCCATTCGTTGCTTCTCCGGCGATGCTTTGCAACGCGTTTATTATCCTTACGATGGGTCTAAAACCCTCGTCTTTAGACGAAACCTTTAGTATCCATTTTGTAGGGTGGGTAGTTCTGCTGGCGCGTGGAATGTCGACATCGAATTAAGGTCTTTCCGCCAGCAGGTTTCCCCACCTTTTTAAGAATCGAAAGGTGGGTGAACCTGTCGGCGGCGGAGCAAATCGAAGTGGTTCGCCCATTCCGCCGACAGAACCTCCCACCCTACAAATATTTCCTTTTCGTGAGCGATGGACTTTAGTCCGTAGCTCACGAAACATTGTTAACCTACCGGCTTCAGCCGGTAGTAGTTGAGTCTTCATGCTTCAATCGCATTTATCAAACTTCGCTCGCGCGCTTCTTGAAGCTGCTCTTCTTTGGTGCGCCGGTAGGGTAGGCGATGAAGCCATACTAAAATTGCGATAGTTCCCATCGCCGAAAGCACCAAAACCCAAGGTTGGAATTCGGCTTCGCCTTGAAAAAGCCAGCTGAGGCGAGTATCGACCAGGCCGCCACTCGCTTGTTTTGACAGCTCGCTAATCGCTAAAGCTAATCCGTTGTAAATCGCATGAAACACCATGCAGACCAGCAGGCTGCCCGTTTGGACCGCCAAATAACCTAGCACCATTCCGACTGCGGCGGCGGCAATCTGCTGTTGCAGGATGGGATGCACCAGACCAAAGGCGACCGACGATAAACCGATTGCCCACCATTTGTGCCCGACGTGACGAAGTCCCGAGAGAATGAAACCGCGGAAAGCAATCTCCTCGCAGAAGGCAGGCAAGAGGGCGATCAACAAATAGGTTAGCCAAGGGCTTGGTGCCGAATCTAGCAGATGGCTCACCTCGCCGAGTTGAGATTCCATCTCGCTGGACACGGGATAGAGCTGCTGAATTCCTTCTGCCAAGCTCAAGCCCAGCGGGCGTACAAACAGAGCTAGCAAAGCCGCCGCGACTAGCAATTGCCAGCGTGGCCAATGATCGATCAACAAGGTCTTCTTGCGTCGACTGGTGAACAATAAGGCCATAAACACCGCTGGCAGCGCAATACATACTACCTGCAAGATAAAGGTGGTTTGAAAGAAGAACCGGAAATCGATGTCAGTCGTTGCCATCGACGACATGGCAAGGTTCATGAAAAAGATCAGTATCAAGATCAAACCAGAGCAGATGGCACCCTGCGCAAACGTAGGCGTCTCGGCGCGGTCGCGGACCAAATGGACCAGCCAGCGACCCAAATCGAGCCGTTCGCTCTCGCGGAATAGGATCGACTCGCTTTGAAACTGCTCTTCTGCCCAGCGAATCGCCAGTAGGCAGCAAATCAATGTGACGCCGAACACGGGCACAATATATGGCCATGCTTCCAAATATTGGCCCTCGATCAGCGATCGTAGTAGTAACACGACGCCAGTGACGGGAATAAGGCTGTTGCCCAACGTGAGGTCAACACCCGGCGACAATGGCAGCATCATCAATGGCATCACGACCAGCAGCAGTGGCATCAAGTAGTATTGCCCCTCTTTGGTACTTCTCGCGAAAGAAGCACATGCCAGGCAGAGAGCGCTAAAAAGTGCCGACACCGGCAACAGTGCGATCACCATCCACAAGAGCGAGATCATCGGTGGCATGGCAAGAGCGCTTTCGCCCGACAACGAACTAATCTGTTGAAACTGCGACATCACAAACTTGCCAGTCATGCCCATGCTACCGAGGTTCAAAAGTGCAGTAACGACACTAAAAGTCATCACCGTCAACAGCTTGCCCCAGACAATCTCGCGACGCTGTGCGGGGCTGACCAACAGAGTTTCCAATGTGCCGCGTTCTTTCTCGCCAGCACATAAATCGACCGCCGGATAAAAGGCACCGGTCAGCGCCCATATGAATAAGATAAACGGCAAAACCTTCGACCAAACCGCCGCATGACGTTGTTGGACCTCCGCCACATCCTGGGGCAACATTTCGAAGGGACGTGCAGCCTCGAGCGGGACATTGCCATCGCGCAGATTGGTCTGCGCCACCGAATTTCTCCAGGTATTCAACATCCGCTCAACGCGCATTTGGGCAATCCGCGATTTTTCTTTGGCCGAGTTGTAAAGAATCTGCGGCTCTGGCAGCTGCAGCGTCACTGACGACTCGGGGTTCACCTCGCGTTGCATTAACGCTTTGCGTGCGGCATCGAGTCGCTCACCAAATCCTGGCGGAAAATAGAGGACGACCTGCACGTCTCCGCGATCAAGTCTTTCCCGCGCCGAGTCGAGCGAGTTGGAAGGAGTGCCTCCTTGCTTTGGCAAGCCGTCCGTCGGAGAGGTTTTATCGTCGATCACTTGCAATCGGGCAATTTCGTCGGGACGATTAACGAACAAAGCCGGGTCGAACTGACGTTCAGACTCCGTGCCGACGAGCAACTGAGGAATCCAATCGTGCTGAGTCAACTCTTCTTCACCTACAACTAGCACTTTGGCCGCCGTATTACGCATAAATTGCGAAAGCTGGAAGAAGCTCATACCCAACAGCGGGTAAAGTAGCAGTGGCAGCACGGCTATTAAGAACAATGTTCTTCGATCGCGCAGCTGATCGCGCATCTCACGGAGAAAAATCAGCTTGACGTTCTTGAAGTTCATCGCGATTATTTTCTGCCTAGCTAGAGACTGCCGACGCGGCCTCTTGTTTGCTGATCAGTCCAAAGAACAAATCTTCGAGATCTTGTTCGTCGTGTGTTTCAAGTAGCGCTGTGAGTGTGCCTTCCGCCAAAATACGTCCTTGGTGCATGATCGCCACTCGATCGCAGAGCCGCTCGGCCTCGCGCATGATGTGCGTCGAAAACACAATGCACTTACCCATGTCTCGCAGCTGGGCCACCGTATCGATCAATGCGCGAGCCACCAAAACATCAAGGCCGCTAGTTGCTTCGTCGAAGATCAACACCGGCGGATCGTGGACGATTGCCCGCGCGATCGACACCTTTTGCTTCATACCAGTCGACATTTTTGCGCCCAACAAATCGCGAATATCTTGCATTTTCAGTCGCTCG
>JAJDEE010000513.1 GCA_029259975.1 Planctomycetota bacterium | reverse complement strand
GGTCGCCATGTCGAGGACGATGGGAGGTTCGGCGTGTCCGGGGATGGCACAAGCCAAAGGATTGGTGCTGAGCAGCATTTCAGCTGCTCCCCGAGCTGTTTGTGTGGCAAGGGCGAGCGCAAGTTCAGGCGACAAGCCCATCTCTTCGCCACCGGCAGCAATCGCTTCGATGACGGTATAAATAAACGCGGGGCCAGAACCTGACAAGCCCGTTACTGCATCAAGCATCGATTCTTCAACTTGGGTGGCAGTTCCGACGCTGTCGAGGATTTTTTGTACGAGTTGGCCCTCGGTGGCGGTCGCCTTCCGGCCCAGGCTGAAGCAGCTTGCGCCCATGCCGATCAAGCAAGGGGTATTTGGCATCACTCGTACCAGCTTTCCGGTTGGTATCAAGTTGGCGAGTTTCGTAAGGGTGATCCCCGCCGCGATCGACACGAACAGGTGTTCGCCTGTGGCGTGTGGCGCCAAGTCGGCAAGCACCGTTGGCATGACTTGCGGTTTAACCGCCAAGACAACGATCTCGGCATCGGCTAGCAGCTTTTCGTTGTCGACCACCAGCCTCGCGCCGGGGACTTGCTCGGCGAAAGCGTTGCGGGCCGCCTCGTAAGGATCGGCGGCGAGTACCTGTTCAGCGGCAAACAGTCCCGACGAAACGCACCCACGACCAAGGGCCGTAGCCATCCGTCCCGAGCCAATAAAACCAAGTGTTTGCTTAATCGGATCCAACAATTGTACTCAATTCATTGAGAGTGAACATTGAGAGTGAACATTGAGAGTGAACCATTGAGAGTGGTCATTGAGAGTGAAGGTTTCTTCGCCACTATTCTGACGCACTACTGGGTGGCTCGTACTCGAAATCTTTCCATTTCATCGCGCGGCGGAATGGTTCGATGCGGAGCATCACTTCGCCATTTTGGAACAGTCGTACGGTTCCGTTTGATTCGCTCACAGTAATCGCAATTGCATTAGTAGCGCGGCTGATGGCTGCTGCGCTCCAATGGCGTGATCCCAAGCCTTTGCTTAGAGAGATTTCTTCGGCAGGGGCTGATACGTATTGGCAGGCAGCCACGATAGCGCCGTCGGCCGAGATAACAAAGGCACCGTCGAGCTGAGCGATTTCTTTGATCGATTCGCGTACTTTGATATCCGCTAGTCGGCGTTCGCTGACGTTGTAGCCGCGGACTGGATCGAAGACGAGTGGGTAGCAATTCTTTAGCACTCGACGATGATCGCCCACCACGAACAACGTGCCGACCGGCTTGCCCTCGCGACCCTCGCGGCCGATCTGGACGGCCAGATCAACGGTCATTTTAAGGATGTTAATCGGGATCTTTGTTTCGAGCTGACGCAGGTCGTGGACCGTCAAACGCCCCAGATGTTCGTCGAGTCGGATAACGCTGAGCGAATCGATAGCACCGCTCTCGAAACCGCTGTAGAGCGCAACGACACAGGCACCCGCCGTCAGTTGGTCGTCAGCGACACTCTCGATCAACGCCTGGGTTAGCCGTTCGTACACGGGGCTGTCAGGGATATTTAGCTCGATCGTATCGAGTCCAAAATCTTCGGCCTTGGCCAAATGCTGCGGACGATCACTAGCGACGATGACGTGTAATTTTCCGGTCGCGGCTCGAAGCTTTTTCCAATCGACCGAACTCTCGACTAGCAAGAGCAGCGCATCCGCTTCCTCGTGTTTTGCCAATCGCTGTGCGATATCGCAAAAAGCCTCAAACTGATCAGTAAACTTGATCGAAGGCGCCATCAATTTACCCTGCTAGGTCGTCAGCTGTTGGCCCTCACGTCAAAATCAGAGAGGGCAGACTCCTCGAAATACTTTGGCAAAAGCCACGTGCGACATGCAATCTAAACCAGTTAGCCTATGAATTCAATGGAGAGGTACACAGGGAACTAGCGATTTCTTCGGAACGTCTTCTTTGGCTGAGGCGATTTCAAGGCGAGCGACGACTGTTCGGGCGCATCGTAGGGAGCGAAAACCAACCGATCGTAGACAAGCAAGGCGTGAATCGAGTGCCCTAGAGGCCCGGTCTCCCAATCCTTGTAGCGATTGCGTTGCATGATATTCGCCAAATAGTTGGCTGCTTTGGTCGTTCGCCAATTGGCTAGCTCCTTGTCGCTCGCGGCGTACAATAGCCATTCCAAGATATGGCCGGTCGTTTTGAATTTGCGATCAAGGTCTTCTTTGTTGCCAGAACCGCGAAACCACTCGGTACTAAAACTACCATCGCTATTTTGAAGACGGTAAGCATACTGCTGATAGCGGGTCACAAATCGCTTCGCCTTGAGATACTGGCCATCAACAGGCTCGCCACGTTTCTCTCGTGTCTTGTAGGCCAGGGTCAGCCCCGATAAGCGGTGCGTCCCACCACAGGCAGCGCCGCGTACCGGTTGGCGAAGCTCTTCAGAAATCAGTCGAGGAATGTCCCATTCCATGCCTTGATCGTTCAGCCAGATCGCGTCCGAATCGAGATAGTGCATCAACGCAATCAACTTGAAAGTCAGCTCGGTGCGAGGATAGCAAGTACGCTTTTCCATATCGATCAGATCTGCAACCTTCAACTCATGCCCTTCGACAAGCATCGGGTAGTTTTCGTTAATTCTCGATTGTGCCAACATGGCCAATAACTGCCCGCGGTGCCCCTGCAGTGCTGGGCCGACACGCACACGCAAATCACCTTCATCGCCAACATACATCAGCGTGCGTTGCTTGCACGCTTGGTTGTAACAAAGCCAACCCACAGCAGTGATTGGTTTGCCCTTCGGTCCATCTTGCAAAACTTTGCTGTGCGCCTCGAAGGCGAGCATCGCATGCATCAGCTCCCAGGGGCTTCGATCGCGCGTATTGAGAGGGCGGTTGTAATAGTGTGTGAGAACACCGCGAATTTTTTTACGCAGATTGATTTGCGAGGCCGTCAGCGGTGGCAAAGATCTGACTGGTAAGGTCGCTTCGGTGCTTTCCGATTCGAGGGTGAGATTGCTAGGCGATTTCGATTTCCGCGATTTTTTTTGCTCTGCCGAGAGATCGGAGGCCACCGCTGAACTGTGATTGTTTGTAGTTGCTGAATCGCTCTCTGCAGGTTGCAGCAGCATTGGACCAGCCGAACGCCTCGCTACGC
>JAJDEE010000512.1 GCA_029259975.1 Planctomycetota bacterium | reverse complement strand
GTCCTGACGAGATTACCTTCGTGGGGGATGCGTTTTCGGGGACCATTGCGCTGAGTACGGGCCAGTTGGAGGTAACCGAAACGCTCACGATCAGCGGTCCGGGACAAGACTTACTTGCAATCGATGCCCAACAGAACTCTCGGGTCTTGAATTTCTCAAATAGGTCCGGCGATCTCACGCTTGGCGGCCTGACATTACAAAACGGATTCGTTGAAAATGACAAAGGTGGGGGCCTTCGCTTTGACTCCAGCGGTACTCTATCGCTCACCGGTACTACGATCAGCGGAAACAACACTACGGGGTTTGCTGCAAATGGTGGCGGTATCTGGACGTCTTTTGGCGCTGTGACGCTCACCAGTAGCACGGTCAGCGGAAACAGCACTACGGGGGCTGCTGCAAATGGTGGCGGTATCTTTGCGCTGGGAGGCACGGTGACGCTTACGGACAGTATCGTTAGCGGAAATAGCAGCACGGGTGATGTCGCCGGTGGCGGAGGTATCTACGCGGGGACCGCGGTGACGCTTACCAACAGCACGGTCAGTGAAAACAGCAGTAGTAACAGTGGCGGTGGCATAGTTACGATCAACGGCCCAGTAACACTAACCGATAGCACTATCAGCGGTAACTCTGCCTCTGGAACCATAGGCGGTGGCGGTGGAATTTTCTCATTTTACGGCGAAGTAACGCTAAATAGCAGCACTGTTAGCGGGAACTCCAGTGACGTCGATGGCGGCGGCATCCAAACGCGATTTGGGCCCGTGACGCTTTCCGATAGCACTGTCAGCGGGAACATGGCAGCTGAGGAGGGTGGTGGGGTGTTTGCACGGTACTTAAGTTCCATAACGATTCAAAACTCGATCGTGGCCGGCAATACCGCCATCGCCGCTCCAGACCTTCGTTCCTATCTCGGCTCGACGACGCTCAACGTCAACTTTAGCCTGATCGGCGATACGACCAGTGGACTTACTGCAGCGCAGCTTGCGAGCATCGCAGCGGGCGATGACAACTTGCTTGATGTCGCCCCACTGCTAGGCCCGCTTGCTGACAACGGCGGCTTAACCCGGACGCACGCCCTGCTGCCCGGCAGCCCGGCACTCGATACGGGCGATGACGATGTCACTGAAATAGATGACCAGCGAGGTTTAGCACGCAATGTCAACGGTGTTGACATCGGTGCCTACGAAGCGCAGGTCGCACCGTCGGCAGATTTCGATACCGATGGCGACGTCGACGGTTCCGACTTTTTGGCCTGGCAACGTGGTTTTGGCAAACTCTATGCCCAACGCGCCGACGGCAACAGCGACGACGATACCGATACGGACGTGAGTGACTTCGCGGCGTGGAAAGTTAGCTATGGTAATATCATTCCACCGCTGGCGGCAGTCGAGGACGGGCAGTCGGCAGTGGGCAATGTAGCGCTGATCGACGCGGCGATAGCGCTAGAGTGGCAAAGCAGTGAGGCAGGTGAAGAGTCAAGTTTCTTGGCAGATCAACCAGCCATCGTAGCCGTATTTGCGGCCAATGTAGCGTCCGATAAGCAGTTGCCACAGCAAAGCGACAACAGCGAAGTCGACGTGGAGAATCCCCCTGCCGACGAAGCATTATCCCAAGATCAACCATGGCACACCGAAGAACTACTCGAACGGGTGTTTGGCTAACACTTGGCACACCCCGGCATACAGAGACTGCGGCGAATTAGGACGTTTGCCAGCTGCGTGAGGTTGCATCACCCGACCGCAAAACCGAAGGCCGCTAAACTGCACAGATACAAGAGACCGACGCACTTTACGGAATTTGCGAAAACGCGTCGGCTTCATCGTCCGACGCTAGTTAGCGATTGCCGCTGCCAAGCGGTTTAGCCTTCTTAGCAGCGTATATCTGCATGCCTGAGCTTGCTTTTGCCCGTGTTTCTGGGGGCTGCTCTACCTGACACCCTATTTGGCAATCTGCCTAGTACCCTTTCGGCGTGGATGCCAAGTCACTCATCGCCTCACTCAAAATGTCGAGGTTGTTTTTGAGCCGTTTCCTAGTGTGCGGCTTGCACTAGAAGTCAATCGCTTGCACCTGCGCTAACACCACCCAACCAGAAGACACCGTGGAACGCTTGCCCGACTGTGGATCGGTGATCTCGTATTTTACCGACTCGTACGCTCCCCAAAACTTCGCCAGTGGATCGCGAGAAAGTGGGTCGTGGTAGTCGCTCACGAAACCGCTTGGTTGCTGTTGCATTGTTCGGAGAACTTCGTCGGTGAGCCTCGGCTTCTGCTGCACGTCTTTCCAGTTTGCGCGTAGCGGGTGCTGCAAAATCATGCCGTGACGTCTAATTTTTTGCTTGGGGTTGGTGGGGTCTGTTTCCAAATAATCGTCGCGTAGGTCGGCGATGATAATGTCCTTGCCTTGCTTCTTTTTGGGGCTGAGCACTTCAAACGCTTCCAAATCGACAGACATCGACAACACGGCCACTACACTTGGCTCTTGCCCCGCGTCAGGCTTGTTCCAGACAGGTACCGTGAGCGCGACTTTCAGTTTGTGGGTCGTGCTGCTGATATAAACGGCCGAGAGATTTGGCCCGGTGATAGGGTGCAGATCTGCCACTTCGTCACGAGGACGATCGCGTTTTTCGCCATGGAAATAATTGCGATAGGCATACGACTCCAAAAAGCTGTCCACAACCGCGTCTGTTTTGCTATCGATGAGCGGATGCCGTGCAATTTGTACACCGATTTGATCGTTAAGAAACCAGCTGTCCGAGTTAGCGTCATCAATGTTGTCGAGTCGATGCTTGCGAATCCAGGATTGTAGTTCATGTTTGGCTAATTGCTGGCGAGCCGCTGCGGGGTCAAACCGTTCGATCATTGCCAGCAATTCCGGTTCAGCAGCCGCCGCCTGCAAAATACGAAAACGCTCGGTCAATTCTCCACCGACATCTTCCCGAGCTACGATCTCAGCGAATGCCGGCAAAGTGTTTTTCGCTTGCTGACGCGATTTATTGATGGTCGCCTGTTGGTTGCGATTGGAAGACCATAGCAAAAAGGCGATGCCCAGCGCCGCCACCAGCAGCGGCAGTCCAGTACCCAAAAACCAGCGTCGGTCAGGATACAATCCACTGCCGCCAGAAAACCACGTGTCAACGCGGGCGCCCGAGTCAATCCTCGTATGCCGAACCGTGCCGCCACTTTCGTCGGGATCGATGTAGCCCTGCACTAAGTCGGTCAAGCCGCTGCTCTCGGCAAACGGTGCCAGCTCTGCCGCCACTTCTGCAGGCGTGGCGTAACGATCTTCGGGGCGTTTGGCTAACATCTTTCGCAAGACATCCCACAACTTGCGCGGAATTTGCGGCCCAGTGCGGATCGGCGGGATACGCGATTTTTCGTGTGCTTTCTCGGGTCGTAGGTCCGAGTCGGCGAACGGCGGGTGACCTGACAGTATATGATAAAGCGTGCAGCCGAGGCTGTAGATATCGGCTCGAATGTCGACGCTGGTTGTTTTCCACTGCTCGGGCGACATGTACATGCCAGTGCCCATCGCTTTGTTATCGTAGCGCGTGAGCCGGTCGTGCTTTTCTTCGGAAAGCAGTGCCAGTCCCAAGTCGAGAATTTTTACCACCCCGTGCAACTCGTCTGTTTCGTGCGTTTGCGTCGAATCGGTTGCCAGGTCCTCGTGGTTGACCAATGTCAGCATCAAGTTGGACGGCTTGATATCGCGGTGAACCATGCCGTTGCGATGAATATACTGCAAACCACGGGCAGCTTGACGGATGATTTCGCACGCGTCGGCGACTGGCAAGGGGCCGTGTTGGTCGACCAAGTCGTTGAGTGCGACGCCGTCGATATATTCCATCACCAAGTAGTGCATTCGATCGGTCGGCGCTGACGAATCGATCGCTACCACGATATTCTTGTGTACCAGCGCACCGACTGCTTTGATCTCTTGGTAGAACCGGCGGATCACGTCTTGATTGCCCGCAGCAACAAACTGTGGCTTGATGACTTTGATCGCGCGCACACGGTCAAACTGGCTGTGCCTACCCTTGTAAACATCGCCCATGCCACCGCTGCCGAGCACTTCTTCGAGTTGGTAATTGCCGATACGCCTGAGTTCATGTGGCGTAGTTAGTAGGGTTTCGGTTCCCGAGATGCCGCGCGGATGCGTGTCGCTGGCATCGCCCTCGAATCCGACTGTAGGAATAACGGTCCACTCGCGGTCGGAGTGGCTGGCTGGCTGTTGCCGCAGCGCGCGGGGGCCGTGATCGTCGTAGAGTAGCTCGTGTACCTCGACACGCCCGATGCCTTTTAGATGGCGCCGCCCGTGCAAGTGAAATGAAATGTCTTCGAGTCCGATGTCGTCGAGAATCGCCATAACGCTTCGGGAAACAAGTATCTGTTCGCCGGTGGCGTAGTCGTTCAAACGCGAAGCGTAGTCGACACTTTTGCCAACAAAATTGCTGTCGTCGGCCGGATCGGCCTGTGGCACGCCGACGTGAACGCTGATGCGAACTTCGACTTGGCCGTCGTCGGGTGTGACGATCGGGTTTTCGCGATGGTCGCGCTGCACGTCGACTGCCCACTGCGCGGCGAGAATGGTACTGCCAAAGACCAAAAAATGTCCGTCACCTGCCGTCGAAACGACCCGTCCGCCTTGCTCTTCGAGGTGGGCCTCGATTCGCTCGCGGTGAGGTGTGAGGATGCTTTCGATGAACGCCATGTCGCGTTCGGTCACGCTCCGGCCGACCATCTCATTCTTGAGATCGACGCTCCGACAGATGTCGGTGAACAAGAACGTTTTCAGCTCAGCCATTTTCGAGGCGCGAGTTATTTGACGCTAAACAGGATACAATTTTCACGACTCTCTCACGCCTCAATCCTCAATACGTATAAACTACCCGTGCTGGTGCGTAGTAAGCGGGGGCATAGCCACGGCGAACCCGTGTGACGGTGCCGCCCAAAATTGGACGATAGCGTGTGCGAACGCGAGTGACCGGCTGATAAACAGGAGCGGGCATCGCGACAACAGCCCGCGCGGGGGCAATGACAGCCGGCGCGGGTGTGTAGTAGCTCGAATAGTAAACGGGTGCCGGCCGATAGACGGTCACCGGCTGGTAGTAGGTCACATAACCCACTTGAGCCTCGACCTGCGAATCGTTCACCGCCCACAACACGACTACCAACAGTAACAAAGCAATTTTTTTCATCGTACCAACCTCCGGCGAACTTCTGAGAATTGTCAACATGCTTTGGCCTCATCAATGTGTGCGACCAGCCGCTCTAGTATCTCACGCCCAGTGAACTGACGCAACTAGTCCCTCAGATCCCCAGATTTGCTAGCGCCGCAGACACCTGATTCAGTGCTGTCGTCAGTTGCGGATGATCGGTCTCGAATTTCAGCAGCAAATCCTGCACTTGCTCTGTCAGCGGCTCGACCCCGTCGGCCGTCTTTTGCTCCGACAGCCGTTTGATGTCTTCAGCCAAAGCAACCAATTTCGCCCGCGTCGCCTCGTCGACACTCTCCGCACTGTTCAATTCAGCATGAAGTGTTTCGAGTGTTTTTTGTAATTCGGTGGGATTCATGGTGGTGACTCCGCGCAATGCCAGGGTAAAAACGAGCCGGTGTGTTCTCTCCTGCTCTCCATTGTATTCCTTCTCGGTCCGCGACGGCTAGTGCTCCGTCAACGACTGCAATGCCCGGCTGCGGAAGTCGCGCAGTGCGTCGATAATCTCTGGCATCGTTTGAAAACGGTCTTGGGGACCTTTTTTCAAGGCTTTCATCGCGATGGCGGCTAAGGGGCGCGGGATCTGACGATTGGGGGCACGTTGTTCTGGCGGGATCGGGTCTTCTTTGACGATCATCTCGAAGGTCTCTTGAATTCGTTCGCCGCGCAGCGGTTCTTTGAGTGTGAGAATTTCGTAAAGTACAACACCGATGCTGTAGACATCGGTGCGTGCATCGATCTCGCTCCCGCCACGGACTTGCTCGGGAGACATATAAAGCGGCGTGCCGGGGCGTTGCCCCACGTCGGTAAGCTCTTGGTAGGCGATCTCCGCCTGTTCGACTTCGTCGTCCATCGCCCAAACTTTGGCGACACCCCAATCGAGTAGTATCACCTCGCCAAACGTGCCGATCAGTATGTTCTCGGGTTTCACGTCGCGGTGTACCACTCCGTGAGCGTGGGCATACGCCAAGGCGTTGCAAACCTGAATCACGACGCCTAGCAGTCGGTCGAGGTTGTAGGTTTCGATCGCTGGCAAGTCGCCCAGTACTTGCTGCTCGAGAATGTCGCGGAGGGTTTCGCCTTCGACTTTTTTCATGGTGAAATACAGCCGCCCCTCTAGATCGAAGCCTACTTCGTAAACGGGCACCGTATTCGGGTGTTGAAGCTGGGCCGTCACGCGAGCTTCTCGCAAAAAACGTGCCCGCATGTGTTCGTGTTTTGCTAGCTGCTTATGCAAAACTTTCATTACCACGGTGCGCCCCAGGTTTGAGTCGCGACACGTTTGCAAGACGGCCGAGCCGCCTTGCCCTAGCGGTACAAAATCGGTGTAGCGATTGGAGTTGTTGGAATAATACTTGGACAGCTCTCGATCGGTCTCTACGGCATCGATTTGAGGAAAGCTATCGGCAGCAGACTGCCTGCCGGAACCAAAGCGTTTATTAGACTCTGTGGGCATGACGCGAAACCAGGTTGAACGCGGGGTGGATGTGGAATGCCTTGATATCCGTAAGTTTAGTCTTACGCGGTGAAATACCAAGGGCGACTTTCGCAGTTTGGAGCATGTTGGCCGCTCAACCCTGGCGGCGGGAGTCGCCAGCTGCAGGCCAGCTCTGCCAATTGCCGCAGCCGAACAGGCGGCTAGTCAGTCGCAGAATTCGGAATCGCTCGTCAAGTTGCTCTACGAGTCAATTTCGCCTGAACAACGCGAAAAAATGCGTGTCGTTGTGGTTCACTTCATTTGTGGCGAAATTCCTTGTCTGTTTTCAGCTTGAGCTATTTTTTCAATCGGATCACCTCTAGCAACTCTTCACGCAGTTCGTCGAGCCGCTGCTGATCGAGAACCTTCTTGCGAGCGCGGTCGGTCACATAAAACACGTCGACCACCTGATCGAGATACGTGCCAATTTTGGCGTGCGAGATTACCAGCTTCAGGTCGTGCAGTTTGCTCGCTATTTTGTAGAGTAGCCCACGGCGGTCGAAAGTAAACACCTCGACGATTGTAAACTTGTCTGAAATCTCGGTATCAATCCGCACCTCGTTGGGCAGTGCCGAAAGCTGAATCGAGGCTTCTGCTTGCTCGGCTCCCCAAAAGCTTGGAAACTTTGGCGGTTTGTCCGAGCCGACGGCTGCAATCAATGCTTGGCAAACTTCTTCTTGTCGCTGTGCAGACGTGCCCTTGGGGCTGGCCGGATCGGTAACAACGTAGCGCAACATCAACAGCCCTTCGGCTAGCAAGTCGGTCCCTGCTGAGTGAATCTGCATGCCAGCGCTAGAGAGTGCCCCTGCCATGCTAGAAAAACCTCCTCGACCCGAGCCACAGCTTACGGCGGCGGTAATCTCCAGAGTTTTGGTCTCAGGTAAGTAAACACACCAAGCGTCGGCTGCGCCTTCTTTGAGCCGATGGAAGCGTTGCAACGCTTCCACAACCGCAGAAACCTCGGAGCTGGCCAAAAAACTGGTGGGCAGTGCTTCGATTTGTTGGCGGAACCAAGGAGCCAAACGCTGCGCCGGAGTCAGGCCAGCAAGAACAGCCTCGCGATACAACGCGAGCTTTGTCTCGTGCGTCGTTGCCTCGTCGCTCGGTTGCAAGCTTTGAGTCGCCCTCGCATAGACGTCTGCCAACAGGTCGACTTTCCAATCATTCAGCACACCTGGCCCGACCGCAGCCAGATCGGCACACGTCAAGACGAACAGCATGCGTAGCCGATCGGCGCTGCCAACGTCGTTGGCAAAACTCTGAATCAGTTGTTCGTCGCTCGTGTCGCGCCGAAACGTGAGGTGGGCCATCACTAAATGCTGATGCACTAAAAACGTGACATCGCTAGCGGCCGGCTCGTCAAGCTTCAGTAGCTCGGTGGTCTCTTCGGCAATACGTTTGCCGACTTCGCAGTGATCTTCCTCAAACCCTTTGCCCAGATCATGCAATA
>JAJDEE010000511.1 GCA_029259975.1 Planctomycetota bacterium | reverse complement strand
GCCGTGGCCGACGCGGGCTATGGCGACGAATCGCCGGACAACGGGCCCATGGATCCCGAACGCTCGGGCATCGTCTTTGGTTGCGACTACTTGCTCAGCCCGCCCGACGATCTGGCCGATGGAATGATTAAGTGCGGAGTGTGCGACAACGGCGGATTCCGCTACGGCGAATGGGGCCAAGACGGACTGCGCGAGATGAGCCCGTTGTGGATGCTCAAGTATCTGCCCAACATGCCCGGCAGCCATATCGCGATTTTTAACGACTTGCGCGGGCCAAACAACTCGCTCACCTTGCGAGAAGTCGCCGGCACGATGGCAATCCGCGAAGCCGCTCAAACGATCGCACGGGGGCATGCCGACCGCATGATCGCCGGTGCGACCGGTTCGAGGATTCATTCGTTCAAAACGATCCACGCTGTTCAGCATGAACAATTGGCCGACCCCCAGAGCGATCCCGCCGCAGCCTCGCGTCCGTTTGACGCAAATCGAACCGGCATGGTCGTCGGCGAAGGCGCGGGCGCAATCATCCTCGAAGAACTCGAATCGGCCCGCAGCCGCGGCGCGACGATCTACGCCGAAATCGTCGGCACCGGCAGCAGCACAGTCACCAACGGCGACCTACAAGGCGACCCCGCCAAGGCCCTGTCGAACGCAGCACGCACTGCTCTCGCCGAGGCAAACATCACGCCCGAACAGCTAGGACACGTCAACGCCCACGGCCTCGGCACGACGCAGTGCGATGCCGCCGAAGCAGAAGCCCTGGCCGAAGTCTTGGGCGATCACAGCAAGAGTTTGCCCGTCGTCGCAGCGAAGAGCTATTTTGGCAATCTCGGCGCCGCCAGCGGCGTCGTCGAGCTAATCGCCAGCACCAAAGCGCTGCACGAGCAAAAACTCTTCCGCACTCTCAACTACGAGACCGCCGACCCGGCCTGCCCATTGGCGGTCGCGGCCGAGAATGGCATATCGCCAGGCGGAAGCTTCTTGAAGCTCAGCGTGACGCCGCAGGCGCAAGCGACGGCGTTGGTGGTGGTAGCGGTATAAGGGGAGTAGTACAGGCAGGAAGCCTATTCCACGACAAGCCACCGCTTGACACTCCCCATTCTCGCAAGTAGAGTGGCCTGATTGTGAACCGGCGTAAGTTGGCTTCACAACAGGGCTTTTGGCTTGCTGGGCAGCTCCAGTGACGTCTCGTTGTTGCTGGGTGCGTGGCGATAAGGATGAGCTATGGTCTGAATACAATTTGAACATCTCGAACAATTCGGTTTGCCGGGCAGTGGGCGAAATACGCTGCGGAGTAACAAAATACTATGAACGCCAGTGAAGTGCTGAGAATCGTTGATGCGATCCATCGCGACAAAAACATCGATAAAGAAATCGTCTTCGAGGGAATCGAAGCTGCGCTCGTTTCTGCTGCGCAAAAGCACTATGGCGAAGAGGCCGAAATAACGGTCAATATCGACCGCGAGACAGGAGAAATTGCCGCCACCCACGACGGCGAAGTACTCGACTCTGAAGAAACCGTCGGGCGCATTGGCGCGCAAACTGCCAAGCAGGTGATGATCCAGAAGATTCGCGAAGCCGAACGCGACGCACTCTTCGATGAATATACTGAGCTTCAAGGCGAAATGGTCAGCGGTATCGTCCAGCGCTACGATGGTGGTGCGGCGACTGTCACGTTGACCAATGTCGAGGCGATCCTGCCACGTAGCGAGCAGATCCCTGGTGAGTCGCATCACGTGAACGAACGCGTACGTGCGACCGTCTTTGAGGTTCGTAAGTCGGGCAGCCGCGTCAAAGTCATCATCAGTCGTGCCCGCCCGCAGCTCGTGCAACGTCTGTTCGAACAAGAGATTCCTGAGATCATCGACGGCGTGATCGAAGTCCGCGCGATGTCGCGCGAACCTGGCTACCGCTCGAAAGTCGCCGTCAGCAGTAGCGACCAACGCGTTGATTGCGTCGGTGCCTGCGTCGGCGTGCGTGGCAATCGAATCAAGAACATCGTCGACGAACTCAGTGGCGAACGTATCGACATTGTCCGTTGGGACGACAACCTCGAAATCCTAATTCCTAACGCTCTGCAACCGGCCGAAGTCGAACAAGTGATCCTCTGCAAAATGCTGGGGCGTGCGATCGTGCTGGTTCGCGAGGATCAACTCTCGCTAGCCATCGGACGTCGCGGCCAAAACGTACGGCTGGCGAGCAAGCTCTCGGGCTGGGACATCGAAATCATGACCCAGGACGAGCTGGCCGAGTCGATCGACCGGGCCGTCGGTGGATTTAGCGAACTCGACGGCCTAGAGGTCGGAGTCGCCGAGCGATTGGTCGAAGAAGGCTTCCTCAGCTACGACGACCTGTCGATCATCGAGCCTGACGCCCTAATGGAGATGGGCGGCCTGACCGAAGAACAAGTCAACATTATCGTCAACCAAGCCGAAGCGAAAGCCGAGGTTGCCGAAGCTGAGGCGAATGCGGCCCGCAAATTGAAACGCGAACAAGACCGCTTGGCAGTGATCGAAGCCAACAAAGCAGAAGCAGCTGCGAAAGCGGCTGCCGAGGCTGGCGAAACGGAATCGGTCGAAGCAGACGGGGCTTCCGACACGACAGATTCCGACACTACAGAGTCTGCTTCTGCTGAAGCTGCAGAGCCGACCGCCGACGTGGCCGAGCCTGAGTCCTCTGACGCTGAAGCTTCCGAAGCAACCTCCGATGCTGCTACGACTGAAGCCACAACTGAGGCCACAACGTCTGAAAAGAGTGAGTAAAGAGTCAAAAAAACGTATATTTACCCTACAGTATTTCCTGACTGGCGCAGATTTTGGAGGACGTTAGTTATGGTTTCCTAGTTTGAATTAGTTTCGCGAGAACAGAGTTCCCTTTTGGGTAGCAAACCGTTTGTAGTCGCAACTGGGAACGCACCTCTCGCACGGAGAATTTGATTTGGCAGTTCGCATATACGCACTGGCGAAAGAACTCAAAGTAGACAGCATTGAGCTGGTGGATATCTGCGCAAAGGTAGGTATCAAAGGCAAGGGGTCTGCGCTGGCCAGCCTTTCTGACGAAGAGGTCGCGAAGCTGCGCGATCACTTCGCTAATCCTTCGCCTCAATCCGGCGATACAAAAGCCAAAGGGCCTGCCGCTCCGGCGGCGCCCGAACGACCGAACGACCCGGTGCGCGCAGGCAAAATGCCTGTCATTAGCGCGACTCGTTCTCAGTCTCCGCTGGCTGGGATGCGCAGATCGAAAACTAAGATCGAGCCGCCGGTCGAGGCCAACACTACTGAGGGAACATCAACGTCAGCACCAATCGCTGCGGAAGCCAAAGCAGATAAACCTGCTACTCCCAAGTCGGATACGGCCTCAGGCCCACGCTCGCCCGGCCCACTTGCTGGTGTCATGAAGCGTGAAGAATACGTCGGGCCTGGAAATGTGTCAGGCAAAATGCGGAACCTTGGCGAGCAGAGTCCAGGGGGCCGTAGCGGAAAGCCAGCCTCTGGGGCAACTCGTGGCCGACCTTCAGTCAAGCTGGCCCCAATACCGGCTGCCGATCAACCAGCGAGTACAGCAACCCCCAAAAAAGACGACGCGCCGGTCCAGAAACCAGACATGCGACTTCCGGCAGACGCTCTCAAGGCAGGCAAAAGCGGCGCGAAGCCGCTCGCGGCCCATTTACGAAAGCACGAAGAGTCGCTCGAAACTGCCAAACGTCAGGGCCGCAAAGGTGGGGCAACCGAAGGCGGCGAGGGAGATGGTAAGGGCCTTCGTGGCAAAGGAAAATCGGATACGCCGATGCTTGGCGGTCGCGAGCAGCGCCAACTCAGCCGCCAACGGCAACCACAACGACGAGGCGCTGGTATGCGGCCCCGCCGCAGCTTCCGCCGCTCTCGGAAATCCGGCGTTAGCACCGCAGCCCCGCGAAAAGACAAAATTGCCTTGCAACTACCCTGCACGGTCCGTGAGTTTTCCGAAGCGGCAGGCGTGCCAGCCGTCCAAATTTTGCGGTTCCTGATGGACGAAGGCGTGATGACCACTATCGCCGCTGTGATGGACCCCGAGCTGACCGAGCTGGTCGCTGCGGAATTGGACGTCGACATCATCCTGAAAGAGGCTGTCAGCGTCGAAGATCAACTGCTCGCCGATATCCGTGAAAAAGAAGACACCGAAGAAGACCTGAGACCTCGTCCGCCAGTAATTACTTTCTTGGGCCATGTCGACCACGGTAAAACCTCACTCTTGGATCGCATCATTGATATTGATGTGGTAAGCGGCGAAAGCGGTGGAATTACGCAACATATTCGAGCCTACAGTATCGAAAAAGATGGAAAGCAGATCTCGTTTGTCGATACACCAGGCCATGAAGCGTTCACCGAAATGAGAGCACGTGGTGCCAACGTGACCGACATCGCGGTACTGGTCGTCGCAGCAGATGACGGTATCATGCCACAAACCGAAGAAGCGATCAGCCACGGACGAGCTGCTGAGGTTCCGATCGTCGTCGCGCTGAACAAGACCGATCTGCCAGGCGTCGACATTAATCGCGCCATGCAAGGCCTGTCGGCCAACGACTTACTCCCCAGTGAATGGGGCGGCGATGTCGAAGTCATCAAGACAAGCGCAATCACTGGCGATGGGATCGATGATTTACTTGATACGCTGCTCACAGTCGCTGAGTTGCACGAGTACAAAGCGAACCCCAACCGCCCTGCTCTCGGCACGTGTCTCGAAGCGCAGCAAGAGACCGGTCGTGGGGTGGTGGCAAAGTTGATTGTGCAGAACGGCACACTTCGAGTCGGCGACGTCGTGGTCTGCGGCGGGTCGTTCGGTCGCGTCAAGGCGATGTACGACACACTGCACCCCAGTGAGCGGTTGCAAGAAGCTGGCCCCAGCATTCCAGTCAATGTAACCGGTTTCGACACGGCACCAGGTGCCGGCGAGCATTTCTACGTGCTCGACGACATCGCCGATGCCCGTACGGTCGCTGAATCGCGTGCGGATAGCGAGCGAACTTCCACCCTTGGAGTTGGCGTTCAGCATGTCACGCTCGAAAACCTCTTCGACCGCCTGGAAGGCGAAGGGGAGGTGCAAACGCTGAACCTAATTTTACGAGCCGACGTACGTGGATCAATCGAAGCCATCCAGAAAGAATTGGAAAAGCTTGAGCACCCCGAAGTCAAAATCAAGCTCCTACAATCCTCGGTCGGCGGTGTGACCGAAGCCGACGTGACACTTGCTGACGCCTCGGACGCGATCATCATGGGCTTCAATGTCGTGCCCGACGAGAAGGCGCGAATTCTGGCCGACAAACGCGGCGTCCAAATCAAGCGTTACGAGGTGATTTATAAGATCACCGAAGATCTGAAAGCCGCTTTGGAAGGCATGTTGGTGCCCGAAGAACGCGAAGTCGACCTGGGGCGCGCTTTGGTGCAGCGGATTTTCAAGATCAGTCGCATCGGAACGATCGCTGGCTGCCGTGTCCTTGCCGGCACTGTCGCTCGAAACACCCGCGCCCGCGTTATTCGCGATAGCACCATCATCGGCGACTACTCGGTCGACACCTTACGCCGTGAAAAAGACGACACCAAGGAAGTCCGCGAGGGCATGGAATGCGGTATCAAGCTTGCTGGTTTCAACGACGTGAAAGAAGGCGACATTTTTGAAGTCTACAAGGTCGAAGAGATCGGCCGCAGTTTTGATGAAACCAACAACTAGCGCAAACATAAACATCCGTTCAGAATCACCACGGAGACACGGAGAACACCGATTTTTTCATAGAGACCGTCAGAAAAAGAGATCTTCTCGCACAATGAGAATTCCTCTCTTTGCCACCGTGTTCTCAGTGCCTCCGTGGTGAAACTCCGCTATTAAGATGACATCACGACGCGTTCAAAAATCAGCCGAAGCGATCCGCGAAGTGGTCAGCATGGCAATCCTCGCCGATCTGAAAGACCCTCGCATCGAGGGCGTCACGGTAACCTACGTCGAAGTCTCACCCGATATGCGCAATGCGAAAGTTCATGTCTCGATCATGGGAGACGAGACCGCCCAGCGATTGTGCTTGAAGGGTTTGCAAAGCTCTGCCGGCTACTTACAACAGAAAATTTCGCGTCGGATCGACACACGCTACACGCCACGCATCAAATTTGAGATCGATATGGGCGTGAAAAACTCGATTGCCATTGCCCGAATGTTGAACGATGTGCTCCCCGAGGAAGAGCTAGCTGCCGATCATGACAGCCACTCTCCAGAAAACCCTAAAACCTCCGACCTCGAACAATAACCGCTGCTCATTCGACGCCGCACGACATATTTTCGCATCCAGTTTTTTTCACAATCCTTCGTACTTCGTAGCAGAGACCTTCACCGATGGCTAGCAATAATCGTGCTACTCAGATCAATAAAGTCCTTAAGATTGCCAAAAAGCATTTTAAGCCGGTCGAGATTCCTCCGGAACGAACGTTACTTGAACATTTGATCTTTGCCTGTTGCGCAGAAAACTCTCTCTACGATGTGGCAAACGAAGTCTTCGCCACGCTCAACTCCGACTACTACGACTGGAACGAAGTCCGTGTCACTTCGATTCGCGAGTTGACCGAAACAATGAAGCGGCTCAACGACGCCAAAGATGCGGCAAAACGGCTGAAGCGAGTACTCCAAAGCGTCTTTGAAACGTACTATTCGTTTGACCTAGAACTGATGAAAAAGCAAAATATCGGTCAGACCGTTAAACAGCTCGAAAAGTATAATGGCACCACAAACTACACGGTTGCCTTTGTCACACAAAACGCACTTGCTGGGCACGCGATACCCATCAATCATGGTTTGCTAGAATCGATGCGTGTCGTGGGTGTCGTTTCTGACAAAGAAGCCGCCAAAGGATCGATACCTGGCTTGGAACGTGTTGTACCAAAGAGCAAGGGAACAGAGGTTGGCACAATCCTTCATCAACTTGGCGTCGAGCTTCATCGTAGCCCCTACGGACCGACGATCCGCAAGCTGCTGCTTGAAATCGAACCCAGCTGCAAAAACGACTTACCCAAGCGACCGAACAAGAAGGCTCTGAAACTAGCTCAAGAAAAAGCAGCGAAGGAAAAGCTAGCGAAAGAAAAACTAGCTCAAGAAAAACGTGCGAAAGAAAAACTAGCAAAAGAAAAAGCTGCCGCCGAGGAAAGGGCTAAAAAAGCAAAGGCCAAGAAATCTGCGAAAAAACCTGTCATCAAAGCCTTAGCCCCGGCCAAAAAGAAACCTACCAAAAAGAAGGTTGTAAAGAAAAAATCCGTCCAGAAAAAGACCGCAAAGAAAGCCACTACAGGCACCAAAAAAAAGGCGGCCGCCAAGAAAAAAACAGTGACGAAAAAGAACAGCAAATCCTCTGCCAAGGGAAAAAAGAGAGCCTCGGTTTCCAAAAAACTGTCTAAACGTAAACCAAAGTGAGACGCGAGTTACGAGGCGTGAGACGCGAGTTTTTTTTGCAATTTACGCCTTGCTTCTTCAACTCCAAACCTAAATCTATTAACTCGAAACCTGCAACTCGTAACCCGCAACTAAAAAATGGCTGGACACTCTCACTGGGCTGGCATCAAGCATAAGAAGGCCCTGATCGATAACAAACGGGGCAAAGTCTGGAGCAAACTCTCGCGAGCAATTATCGTTGCAGCGAAGGCGGGAGGCGGAGATCCTGACACGAATTTAAGATTGCGGTATGCAATTAACGACGCCAAAGCTGTCAGCATGCCCAAAGACAACATCGAACGAGCCATCAAAAAAGGGACCGGCGAACTCGACGGCGGTAGCTTTGACGAAGTTCTCTACGAAGGCTACGGACCCAATGGAGTAGCGATTTTATGTGAAATCCTCACCGACAACCGTAATCGTACTGCGCCCGAAGTTAAAAAAATCTTTGAAGTCGCTGGTGGCAAACTCGGCGCTACTGGCTGTGTCGCCTGGATGTTCGAGCGCAAGGGTGTCGTGATCATTGACGCCCAACAGACCGACGAAGAAAGCCTACTTGAGCTCGCAATGGAGTACGGAGCCGACGACGTCAAAACACTCGACGACAAGTTCGAGGTCATCTGCGATCCCGATAACTTCGCCGCCGTGCAAGACGCGCTACTAGCAGCCGACATCGAGACCGAGATCGCCGAGCTTAACCGAATT
>JAJDEE010000052.1 GCA_029259975.1 Planctomycetota bacterium | reverse complement strand
GGACAACTGCGATTTCCGCTGCTAGGACCGATCGCCTGCCCCAGCCGCTACGGCACGCGCTATGCCTGCGGCGTTTTCCGTTCGAGCGATACGGTCATGCACGTCACACGTGGGATTTCTGGCAAGACGCCTCTACGGTGGAATTGCCCACCCGAGATTGCGTTGCTGGAGTTGGTACGCGGAGAAAAACTCTAAAACAGGTGCTCCTCAAGTGCCGAAATTATTTTGTAACCGTTCACGGAAAAATGAAAACTCACGCAAAGACGCGAAGGCGCAAAGGGAGAAGTCCACAAAAACAACGAAACATAGTCCAGTAACCATTATCTATTCTCCCCTGCTGTCTTTGTGTCTTTGCATGGTTTCCTTTCCTTTCCTTTCTTGCTTAGCGCCTTCGCGCCTTTGCGTGAGACTCTGTTCAAGCTAGGGCCGTGAACGGCAACATTATTTTTGAGCCCTCGTTAAATCGAGCATTCGCCGTGGATTGCGTTGACTAGCAATCAAGATTCCAACAGCGGCCAATGCCAACGAAGTCGCTCTTGGCTCGGGAACCTGCACCAGAAATCCGCCAATTTCTCCAGAACCGACGAGGTTGGTATGCACCATCAATGCCAATTTGCCAGCGAAGAGTAGGTCGAGAATCGCTGGGTCGGCGATCGATTGTGTCGGTGCTGGAGTGAGATTGTTGGCGTCGCTAGGATCCCATCTGCCGATCACTCGTTCGGCGTCGGCAAACACTTCGACATCCGCATCGTCTGCTCGAGGTGCACCGAAGATATTGAGAACATGCCGAGTGCCAGCCGTCGAGCCGGGGATTTGCCCGCCAAATCCGTCGCCGCAAAATGCTGCGTTCACGCAAACGCTCGTGTCGTGAATGTGGATCGCGGTGACGTCGTCGAGAAGATTGAGGCCATCGCTGGGGGCGATATCTAAGCCGTTGAACTGAATGTCGTAGGATAAGGAAGTCGCAGCTGGATCGCCTGGATCGTAGGTCAGCACAAAATCAGCCACTGCTGTAGCCGTAGACTGATCGTGGTCGGGGTCGGTTTTCGGTTGGATGATCGAGGCATCTAGCTCCGCGCGAAAGTGGGTGACAGCCGCTAGAGCAGGCGACGCTGAAAGTGAGGCGAGTAGAATAAACGAGGCGGTTGCTAGAATTTTATTCATGGTAGTTTTCCTTAAACTATTGTTGTTTATGCTTGAGAACGACGTCGAGCGACGCATGACATGGCCATTAGAATTGTGAGAGAAATTGTGGCTGGCTCGGGAACTGAGGTTGAACTCACGGCAGTATTTGGCTGCGACACTTCGGAGAACTGTCGTTGCCAAGCTAAAAAGTCCTCGCCAGTGATAGCACCATCTGAGGTGGCATCTCCTTGGACCTGGAAAGCGTCGGACGACGCACCGAAGCCGATTTCCCAAATGCCTAGATCCGTTGCATCAACGCGCGTGTCGCGGTTGAAGTCTGCTGTGGGCAACGTCAAAACAGATTGCTGTAGGTCGGTGATACCTTCAATGATTTTTACTGCGCCCAAACTTGATGCTGGATCGTAAACTAGCGGCAACAAAAAAGGCTCGCTAGCAATCGAATCTGGCTTCGTAATTTGCAGCACCAAGCCATAGATTCCGACAGCCGGATTCGTGGCTCCCAAACTGTAGTCGCCATGCGCATCCCAACTGCCGTTACCGCCGGGTGGTAGATACTTCCCCCACAACATACCCGTCTGGTAGGCCGACTGGGCCGAGACGAGGTACGATTCGACAGGTGAAATCCCACCATCGTCGGGCCATTCGATTGTCAATGTTTCTGCCGTGGTAACGACGTCTGCACCGTTCCAAAAAAGCAACCCTTGCAGAACATTGAGCGACAGCTCGTCACCCGGCTGAAAGCCATTGAACGGGCTGCTGATCCCTATCCCTGGTTCATCCGTGAAAATATCGGAACCTCCAAACGATTCCAAAATGCCAGGATCGTAACCATCAAATACGGCCAGTTGACCGGTCGTGGGTAGAATGTGAACGTTGATTGGCGTGCCATGCCCCGATGCTTTGCCCGCGAAGATCGCAAGGGTCACGGCAATCCAGGTGGCCTGCTTTTTTATATTCATGAAATTCATCTCCATTTAGGGCATAATCGCCCGATTGGGTAAACCAAAGTTGTAGCCCCTGACGGCCCATTCTTTGATGACTTCTACAGGAATCGCTCGCACATGCCCGTCAGCAAACAAATACAGTGACAACGTGCCATGTCGATCGGGTTTGATTTCGCGGAGCAGTTTGCCCCAGGTACGGCCTTTGCTTACGTTCTTTGCTTTGAACCAATTGCTGGGATGCGCATGGTCGAAACTGAGATCGGTTTGTTTTTCGCGTTCGGCGGCTTCGAAAACGACGATCGATTGCGTGGTGGCCTCAAGGTCGTCGATACGATCGACCGAAATGAGGCCTCCAGCTTTGTCATAGACATCGAGCACCAGGTACTCGTTGAGAACATAGCTTGTGCCGTTGTCAGCGAGACGCTCGGCGCGCAGCGCATCCTCAGGACAAATTCGCATGTTTTCGACTTTTTCGAGGTAGGGCGAGAGCGTGAATACCCACGACTTGTCCGGCACGTGCGACGTGCGCGGAAAGTGTCCGTCGTGGCTATTTGAAAACTGAGCGATCGCCAACCCGAGCTGACGAAGATTGTTTTGACAAGTGGCTCGACGCGCGGC
>JAJDEE010000510.1 GCA_029259975.1 Planctomycetota bacterium | reverse complement strand
GGTGGGTGACGACGATCAATCGATCTACGGCTGGCGCGGCGCCGAGGTCGAACACATTCTCAGTTTTAAAAAGGATTGGCCCGATGCCAAGGTAGTGCGGCTCGAAGAAAACTACCGTTCGACCGCTGCGATACTGGGCTACGCCAACACACTGATCGCCTTCAACAGCGTCCGCCACGAAAAGGTGCTCCGGCCCGCACGAGCAGGCGGACAGCGACCACGCGTGTTGCAATTCCAAGATGAAGTCGCTGAGGCCGAGAAAATTGTTGCCGATATTTCGCACGTATTGTCACAGCCAGGCGCACGCGCACGCGACTTTGCTATTTTGTGTCGTACGAATGAGCAACCTCGGAGCTTCGAGACCGAACTGAGACGCGCAAACCTGCCCTACATCTTGGTTGGAGGAATGAGTTTTTTTGACCGCAAGGAAATTCGCGACCTACTGGCTTATCTCAAGCTGATGGGCAATCCTCAGGACGAAGTCTCGCTATTACGCATATTCAACACGCCAGCGCGAGGAATTGGCAACTCCACCGTCAAAAAACTAGTCGACGCGGCCACAGCGCAAGGTAGCCAGGTCTGGGATTTGCTGCCAACGGTCGCTGATGGCAAGCTACTGCCTCCTCCCGCCACACAAGCCGTCAAGAAGTTTTATGGGCTGATATCGCGACTACATTCGGCCTCACAACAGGTTTCGTTGGGTGATTTGGTAGCGTTAGTGATCAAGGAAACGGGCTACCACCGCGAGCTAGATCGGGCATACCCTGACCCTAACGATCGCGAGGCTCGTCTGAACTCGCTCGAAGAAATCGTCAACGCCGCAGCCAACTACGAAGCAAAAACTGAGGAGCCGACGCTGTCCGATTTCTTAGATGAGATCGCACTCGGCGACCTCGACAGCAGCGACGACAAAGAAAACCAACTCAAGAACAACGCGATCGCGCTGATGACGATGCACTCGGCCAAAGGGCTGGAGTTCCCTTACGTTTATATGGTCGGTATGGAAGAAGGGATCTTACCGCACCGCCGAGCCGTAGAAGCCGAAGGCAGCGCCATCGACGAAGAACGCCGCTTGGCCTACGTAGGTGTTACGCGCGCGCAAGAACAACTGACACTCTCGATCGCCCTCACCCGCCGCAAATGGGGCAAAGCACGCGACACGGTACCGAGCCGGTTTTTGTATGAAATGACCGGTCAGGCAGAGAATGGGCGAAAGTTGCGTACGCCGCATGGCCGTGCAAGCACTCGAAATCGGGAGAAAAACGGTTGATTCTTAGGTGACGTTCTAGGTGGCGCGCGGCCCTTGAAGCCGACTGACGATGGCACGATCACAAGAAAAAACCCTGCAAACGCAGGGTTTCATGGAGAGGCGCCGGGCGGATTCGAACCGCCGATGTCGGATTTGCAATCCGATGCCTTAGCCACTTGGCCACGGCGCCATGTCTTTTTGTTTGGAATAACACGTTTATTCGGCCCTCGCAGTCGGTGGCCTGCAATCTACGCCCGAAAAATATGCTTCTTTATTTGCTCGTATCTAGGGGAAGGCTAAGCAATTAGCGGACTTTGGTCAAGTGCAGCCCAGTTTGCCGATTGTGAGCCTTCGGCAAAATGCCGAGAAATGCTCGGATAATCGGATGCTGCCAGCTAAGCATCTGCTCTTGGAGATAACGGTGGTGACCATTCGATGCAAGATTAAGGATGAGGGCGGTAGACGCAAGGTTGCCGAAGGAGGGCAGCCTAAGCCGACGCCGGTAGCTAACACAAAGGAACTGCCGATGATCAAAGCAATTGCCCAGCTACTAGGAACGGGTTCTGCAAAACGTGTTGACGCGTTGTCGCGTCAGGTCGCTGAGTCGAGCCTAGAGTCTGTTTGCAAGCTTGTACTCGGTCATGTCGAGTCCATGTCGTTCTCCGAAGCAAGAGGCTACACCCGCGCTCGTGCGTCGGGCATTGTCCGCAAGCAGGCGAGAGTCGTGATTAGCCGCGGCGCAGATGCTGAGCAGGCGTGGGAAGACGACATCGTTCGTGCGGCGACTGAGCAGCTCGTACCCCTTGTGCTGCGACAAACAGGTGTCGGTGTTCTTGAATCGGCGACGAAACTAAGGTTGGCTGCTTAGATCGCGGTTACCACTCACCACTCACCACCAACTGCCAGCCACTCATGGACACCAACGAGTATCCCTCATTGCCCAACCTCAGCCAGCTGCATGCACGCTTGGCTGCCAATAGCCGTCACGTCGAGGCATTGGTCGATTCTCAACTCGATGGGATTGAGCGGCTGTTCTCGGCCACTACTGCAGAAGATTGGACGGCTGTGGCTGAGGCTTCTCGCTATTTGGCGGGGCTGAAACCCGATCGCGTAGGCGTCGACGTGATTCACAAAGCCCGTCTGGTGTTTGACGAGCTTAGCCATGCGGCCGAGGTGAGCAAACAGCCCAAGCACCTAGCGAGCTTGCTGGCTGCTTGTCGCGTTGCCCGTAGGACAGGCTTCTAGCCTGTCCGTGACCGTTCCGTTGAAACTCAATGACCCGCCGGACTCATTTTTTCCATTCCTGACAGGACTTATTCCTGACAGGACTACTGACAGTGCTAGAAGCCTGCCCTGCGATCAACGGTAGTACGCCGAGGGATAATACGGCGACACGATCACAACGGGCCGCTGGCTGGTATACCAGGCGAAAGGCCGGCCACCGGGGCGAGTCCAGGCTGGGGCGTACATCGTGGTAAAGGGAATACCTGTGGCGGTGGGACGGCTGGCTGAGAAGCCGTACCAACGCATGCTTTCCAAGCGAGCAAGTCGCTGACGAGCACGTAGCTCAGCCTTTTGGCGTCCGAGGGTCTTTTGCTTTGGCTTGCTTGTCGTAGGGCCGTAGTACCAGTCTTTCTCGGCTGTGGCTGTGTCCCGGTTTTCAGTCGCCCCCGGCTTTGCGGGTTCCTGGGCACTCGTAGAGGCGCAGTAAAATAGACTGGTAACCAACAACAGTAGT
>JAJDEE010000509.1 GCA_029259975.1 Planctomycetota bacterium | reverse complement strand
GCCGCCACTGCGCAGGATTGGTCCCTTCCAAAGCCGCGTCCGCCCGCACTCGAGAAATTCCTCCGCCAACGAATACTAGCACGAGTAATACAGTGAACCAAACTAGAAGCGGTTTTTTATGTGGTGATAGCGACACAATTCTTTTCCTAAAGGAGTTTTGTGGGAGCTAGGGACTGAGCGTCGGGGACCAAGAAAAACCATCACGATAGCTATCTAGTCCCCAGCTCGCAGTTCCTCAGCCCTGTATTTTAACAGATGCCACCAGAGCACTACAGCCAGTGGAATGCCAAAATGTGAGATTCGAGCTAGCGATTCATGCCACTGCATTTCCCAGCCATTCGCCACTATGCGGCTTCCTGCGGTGGCAGCCCCCCAGAAAGCCATCCAACACAGCACTGTCAGCGAGCGATAGCTGACACAAATGATCGCAAGCACAATATCGACCACGCCAATCGCCACCAAGCACTGCTCCGCTGTCGACTGCGACAAGTCCAGACCGAACAGCCGCTGGGTTGCATTAATAAGCAAATCCAAGAATTTCGGGTTGAGCTGACACGCTTCGACGCCGTGCGCCAGAAAGACGACCGCAATCGCCCATCGCAAGATCTGCATCATCATGCCAACACGTCGATTGTCTTTGGTGATGGCAATAAAGAGCAGGCCGAGCGGCGCGGCGATCCGCCCCAGCTGGGTAGCAAACGGAAAGAGAGTCAGTAGCCAAGGCGAAATCCACGTGATTTGCAGCTGATATCCGTTGGCAGTCCGCCACATCGCCATCGTAATCAACGTTTGCAAAACCACCAGCGGCGCCAGCACGGCCACATGCGATCGCCAGACCACGGCCCCAGCAGCCAACAGCACCAGCCATCCGACGATCTGCTGCACGGCGAGCGCCGTTGATTCGCTCCACGCCAAGCCACCAACGTCGGATGGGTCGAGCATCCAATGCAGCAGCGGCGTTTCTTCGATCTGCGTCAGCCAACGCCAGTTGCCAACACACTGCAGCGCAACGGTTCCTCGTAGCGTCCACAAAATGGCCTGCCAAAGTTTCTCGCCAGCGCTGTTATTCCCACACGTCATGTCTGCATTATAAATGCCAACGTGCAAACGATCTACACGGGCCGATCTGTTGATGCCAGCAATAAATGAGCCGCTGGCCATCTATTTCCGAAAAAAAGACGGCCAGCGGCAGTGGTGTTCTATTGCGAAGCGTTCGAGTTACAAGAGCGGCAGCGTCTACCTCGATAACGTGGTCGGCCATATGACCGATAACTTCGGTATGAATAGTGAGGCCTACGTAAATCTCCTAACGCACACACCAATAAAAATTATCGCTTAGGGCAGTCATTCCGATCATGCCGACCTGTGTAGCCAAGAAAGGAGCATTTCGTCGGAAAATGTGGCAAAAATGCAACGTCGCGTTTGCTTCTGGCAACATCGCAGGCAATGCTTTGGTGGACAAATCTATTTGCTATTAGCCAACCGCTTGAAAGAGGCCATCTCACCATGAAAAATTTGCTTACTCTACTGTCGGTTGTGATGCTTCTGGCAGGCGCAGGCGGGTGCGGAACCGTTCGCAACCATTTCAATAAGTCTTCCTCGCCGCTGCTCGCTCAACCCGTCTATTCGCAATGTGGCCCTAGCTGCGGCTCAAATTATTGCTCAAACGGAAAATGTGGTGCGGGGGGAAGTTGCGATTGCCAATCAGGGACACCGGTCACTTATGGCTACACTGGCGGCGGGTTCGATGTTAGCGGTGGCGGAATTCCGACGGCTCCCCCAGCCTCGTTTGGAAATGAACCGATGACGCTCCCCACTGGCAGCGGCACCTACGGACAGTAGGCATCAATGTAGCAAAAACTCGAACGCCGTGACGCTGGTGGTTTTGCAATTAGGATGCTGCTAACGTTTCTGGCCTTCTTCCTCGCCCGTTTCAAGCACGGCCAAGAACGCCTTTTGTGGGATGTCGACCGAGCCGATGGACTTCATGCGTTTTTTGCCCGCCTTTTGCTTTTCCCACAGCTTGCGCTTGCGGCTGATGTCGCCGCCGTAGCACTTGGCGGTGACGTTTTTTCGCATCGCGGAGATCGTCTGGCGGGCGATGATGCGCGTACCGATTGCGGCTTGCAGGGCAACTTCGAACATGTGGCGCGGGATTTCTTTCTTCAGCTTTTTGATGATTGCCCGCCCGCGCGATTCGGAGTCGCGTTTGTCGCAAACGATCGATAAGGCGTCGATCCGTTCGTTTTTGACCAGAATATCCATCCGCACGAGTTGCCCCATCTCGTAGCCGAGCAGTTCGTAATCCATCGTGCCGTAGCCGCGCGTAACGGTCTTCAGCTTGTCGTGCATGTCATAGATGATTTCAGCCAACGCCACATCGTAGACTACCATTGCTCGCGTCGGCGAAAGGTACTCGGTGCGGACATAGACGCCACGACGATCGGTACAGAGTTTCATAACGCTGCCGATATACTCGGTCGGCAACACAAAGTTCGCCCGCACGATCGGCTGGCGAAACTCTTCGATGTCGCCGCCGTCGGGCACGTCTTTGGGCGTGTGAATCTCGCGGGTTTCGCCGTTTTTGGTGACGACTTCATAGGTCACATTCGGAGCAGTCTGCACAAGATCGATATCGGCTTCTTGCTCCAAACGCTGCTGGATGATTTCCATGTGCAGCAGACCCAAAAAGCCGCAGCGAAAACCAAACCCCAGGGCGTCGCTCGTTTCGGGCGCGAATTCGAAACTTGGGTCGTTCATTGCCAGCTTGTCGAGGGCGTCGCGCAGCTGCTTAAAGTCTTGCCCGTCGGAAGGATACAATCCACAGAAGACCATCCGTTTCGGCTCTTCGTAACCCGGCAAAATTTCAGCCGGGTTGTCGCCGACGATGCTGATCGTGTCGCCGACATGCACGTGGCCGAGCGACTTGATGTTACAGATCAGATAACCTACCTGTCCCGCAGTCAGTTTGTCGGCAGCCTTGCGTAGCGGAGCAAAATGGCCCAGCTCGACCACATCGTGCGTCGTATCCTGCTGCAAGAATTTGATTTTTTGGCCCTTTTTGACCGTGCCGTTCATGATGCGAACATAGGTGATCGCGCCGCGAAACTCGTCGTAGTGCGCATCAAACACCATCGCCTGTAAAGTTGCCTGTGGATCGCCGTCTGGTGTCGGTACGCGATCGATAATTGCCGCGAGCACTTCCTCGCAACCGACGCCGGTCTTGGCACTGCACCCCAGGACTTCGTCGCCTGCGATGCCCAAGGTTTGCTTCATTTCTTCACGAACTTCTTCGGGGCGAGCATGGACCAAGTCGACTTTGTTCATCACCGGCACAACGGTCAGGTCGTGTTCGATCGCCGCGTAGGCATTGGCCACCGTCTGTGCTTCAACACCTTGAAACGCATCGACCAACAGTACCGCGCCTTCGCAACAAGCCAGCGAGCGCGAGACTTCATATTGAAAATCGACGTGTCCCGGCGTATCGATCAGATTCAACTCGTAGTCATGCCCCTCATGCTTGTAGTGCATCGTCACGGCGCGCGCTTTGATCGTGATGCCGCGCTGCCGCTCGAGATCCATGTCGTCGAGCAACTGCTGCTTCATTTCACGCGCGCTGACAGTGCCCGTGCGCTCCATCAGCCGATCGGCCAACGTGCTTTTGCCGTGGTCGATGTGAGCGACGATCGAAAAATTCCGAATATACTTGGGCAGAGTCATGAAGGATATTGGATTTTTGATAGTAAAATTAGGATTTGAAAATACCTGAGCGACGCCGGCAACAGCGAACACCTCGCGCGTCAGCGCGAACCCTCTCAGCACGCGGCCTCACTTTTGCTGCCGATGATCCAAGCGAGCCAGCCCAGCAGCCCCGACATAGCCAGCATCGCCGCCGAGCTGGGCAAAATCGATATGCAACGTGTCGCGTAGCGACGTCAACAGGCGAGGGCGCACCTCGTCGCGGATGCGCTGTATGAACTCCTCGCCAAGCGGATGCCCCGCTCCGCCAAAATTCACGCCGCCGCCAATCACGACGCTGTCAGGATCGATTGTATGGATAAAGGTCACGATCCCCAAGGCAAGATAGCGGGCCGTTTCCATAGCAATCTCCTGTGCCAGCTCGTCACCAGTCTCGGCGGCACGAGAAATGACGAGCGGCGAGAGCTTTTGCCCACCCTCACGAAGCTGAGCCAAGCTGCTAGAGCGCCCCGCGTCGAGTGCCTCGTTAGTGCGTCTAATGATTGCATAAGCGCCGCAGAAGGCTTCGAGCGATCCGGTCTTGTCTAGCGAATCGCGAGGCGCATCGTCGCTTGGATCGATAAGGACGTGCCCACACTCGCCGCCGCAGCCGTGTGCTCCTTCGATCAACGTGTCGCCAACAATGATCCCTCCGCCAACGCCCGTGCCGAGGGTGATCAAGACCATGCTGTGACAATCGGCAGCGGCTCCACTCCAAAACTCGCCATAGGCGGCCGCGTTGGCATCATTCGCATAACGTACCGGCAGGCCGCACGCTTCGCTGACGCGCTGGCGGATCGGAAAATGCCACCACTTAGGTAAATTCCCTGATTCGAGCAGTATGCCCGCTTTCAAATCCATCGGTCCAGGCGTAGCCAAGCCGATTCTCGCCACGTCAGCAAGGGTTGCCCCAGCTTGTTGCAGCAGAGTATCGACGCCCTCCTTCATCCGTGCCACCGCATCTTCAGCCCCGCGTTCCGCTTTCGTCGGGACAGAATGATAGCCGACGGTGCGGCCAGCGTCGTCGACTAAGCCAAGCTTGATATTGGTGCCGCCGACATCAATGCCCACAAACAGCGGTTTTTTGGCATCGGCCAAGGCAACGAGGGAAGCGCGGTCAGGCATGGAATGAAATCTACAGCGGAAGGAGGTACGCCGGTGGGGCCAGCATCATTGCCGGCAGACAGAACAGTATAGATTTTACAGCCCGATACCGCAATTCACCTGTCGGCCGGTAGTGGGCAAAAAGAATGACCGCAAGCCAAGTCATTCAGGTTAGCTATCGGGCAGGTAGTTATCAGGCACTCGTCCTGCGTTGGGAGCTTGCAAATGCAAAAGCCATTCCGGCCAGCAAGGCAACACCCGAGGGTTCAGGCACCGTTTGCGAAGCCGCCAAGGGAGTGGCTCCGTTGCCAAATTGTTGCTGCCAAGCGAGAAAGTCGAAGCCATTGCTGCTTCCGTCGAGGTTCGCGTCGCTTTCGTCGTTCAGACCAAAATCGCCCAACCATTGGGCCAGATCGTCGGCATCGACGTCGTGGTCGCCGTCGAAGTCGCCAGGCGTGTTGATATCAAGGTACTGGTCGACCGCGACATCTTCGATAAGTTGAATTGTCCCGTCGGGCCACACAATGCGCAGCTCGTCGATTTGCGACGCATCTCCGAGTCCGAAATGAACCGGCAGATCACTCTGGTTGAAGGTGCCGGCATTGGTGTTGGCTTCGCGGCGAATGGTCCTTTCGTCGGGCGTACCTTTGTCCAACGTCGCAAAGATCGACGCGCCGATGCCGCTGGTATTATCCGTCGGGCCAGACAACTCGATATAAAGCCAGTGGTTGCCGTTGTCGCTCGCGTCACTCAGAAAAACTCGCTCGTTCGAGCCGCTATCTGTTGGCGCGATCAAATCTTGATCACCATCCCGATCAATGTCCGCCCAGGCGCTGTCGTAACCACCTCGGTTGGTTTCGCTAAGACCCTCGAGTGCTGTCACGTCGGTAAACTCCCAATTGCCGTCGTTACGATAGAGCTTGCGCGCCTGGTTATTGCCGTTGAACACTTTATGGTCGTGAAAAAAAAGATCGAGATCACCATCATTGTCGTAATCAACTGCGCGAGCGCCGTTGAGGTCGCCTGACGTGTCGCTAAGTAGCGCGTGTCCAGTGATCGTATCGACATCAGTAAATTGGTTGCTGCCGTCGTTACGGAAAATTTTGCTGTCTTCACCGTCGGCACCCGTCATGTACAAATCGAGGTCGCCATCGTCGTCGAAATCAAGAAACTCGGAGCCATAGCTATTCTTGGTGAACTGCGTCCCATTCGTATCAGAGATGTCGATGAAACTGAGCGTACCGGTCTGAGCCAGTTGGTTCTCGTAGAAGTTGTTTCGGATGTTGTTCCCACCATGGCAGGTCGAAATATAAATATCGAGATCGCCGTCGCCATCGGTATCGCCAATCGCCATTCCGTACGCCTTCGTCCCAAAGTCTTCCTGAAAACCAACCGAAGCGCCAACGGGCGTGAACGAGCCATCGGAGCCTTGTAGATAAATCTCATGCTTCTCGGGGCCTTCCATCGCAAGGATCAAATCGAGATCACGGTCGTTGTCGATATCGACCCAGGCAACATTTTGATGGAAGCCGGGATCCTCTAGCCCGACAGAAAAACTCGCATTCGTGAAACCACCTTGCCCGTCCCCTTGCAGCACATCGCCGGTACCGCCGATGTTCGATTGCCCGACAAACACGTCGATGTTGCCGTCGCCGTTGTAATCGCCCCAGGCAGCGCTCCACGAGGGGCCCAAACCCGCAGGCAACGTGTTGGTGACGTTGGTAAACGAGATCGAGCCCGTACCGATCGTGTTGTTGCGATAGAGTTGCTGCGCCCCGAAAGCCCCTTGAAACATCAGGTCGAGATCGCCGTCATTGTCCGTATCGGCCAGCGATGCGCTACGGGAATTGAAATTCGCTCCGCCCAGAATCGAGAACCCTTGCTCGCTGAAAGTGGGCGCAGCCAGCAGGTCACTTGTGAGTAGCAAGTAGCCAATCGCAAACAATGGGGCTAAGGAAATGTAAAATCGGGTTGAATCTTTCATAGGTTGTTCTCAGGGCAGATTCGTTGTAGGCCAGTTGCAGCGGGGACTCCTTGATTATACAGGCTAACAAGGCGAGTATGTGTCGTTGCGCGAAAAAGCGAAAAGGAATCTCAACAGCGAGAACTGCCAAGGCAATAGAATTCAGAGCGTGTTATGAAATTGTGTGAGCCGAACGCGCTAGCGTCGGGCGGTTCGGAGAAAATGCCTTGGTTCCGTGGCCAGAGTCTAGTGTTTTTGCCTGCGCACGGATTTCGGCAGTTCTAAACGCGATCCTAGGCCCCACCTGCTGCACTGGTAGCGGCTGGGCCAAGTGGCTGGGGCTTGCCATGAAGTCGGGCATATAGGGCCAGGTGGACGAAATGCGAAACCGCCAAGACAATCAGCACCAAACCGACCTTGGTACTCACCAATTCGATAGCTTCGACGCCACCAAAAACATGGCCGCCCAGCTTGAGCGCCAAGAGTATGAACCCAATGTGGAGCAGATAGAAGCCGACAGACAGCAGATGACTCATCGCTCCGACCAATTCATCATTGCCCTTGCAACCCCGCGCCAAGAAAACACGACCATGAATCCGTAAAACGCGCGCCACCCAAATGGTCAATCCAATACCAATGGCCATATAACTAAAAAAACACGTCCCCGGTGGTGTAATGTATGCGCTACCCACACAGTAATTGCGATACTGATGCCAAGGTACAGGAAATAGGTGCCTGTTAGATCCATGATCGAGCTTTCCTGGGGTGCGTCTTCTGAAGCGTAACCGCAGGCTCGAAGGCTAATTAACCGAGTGGACCGAAATTATCTTGGAATCTTCGGTCCGAAACTACTGACCGTCGGAAAGCTTTCCTTGCAGGTACTCAACAGCACGCTGCAAAACTCGATCAGAAAAGGACTCTGGCAGTGTGTAGAACTCTTGGCCAGCCTTTTCGGCAGCAAGCTGGTCGGCCTTGTCAAGTTGCTCGGCTAGAATGCCGGGCTGATGACCACCCAATAGATCGCGGCGTCTGCGGTACAGTCGCCATTGGAAGAGATCTTTCTCGTCCGTGGGAACTTTAAATCCCGGGTTGGGACGCACGCCCCAGGTATCTTGCTCGTTGTCGCCCGGCATGCGGTGGATATTCTGTTCGCTTGGTCGCCAATAGGTGGCCGACGTGAGTTTCAGCAAGCTACGACCCGACTCGATGTGTGTAAACAATTTTTGTACGGTGCCTTTGCCGTAGGATCGTTGCCCGACGACCGCCGCTCGGCCATAGTCTTGCAGGCAGGCGGCTAAAATTTCGCTGGCACTGGCGCTGTCGTGGTTGATCAGTACTGCCAACGGTATCTCGGTGTAGCCACCACTGCCAGTCGAGACAAAGCGATCGCGAGTTTCATGGTCGCGTCCGCGGGTGGTGATAATCGTTTGACCGGCACGCAAGAATAGATCGCAGATATCCACTGCCGCATCAAGTGCACCGCCGCCATTGTCGCGTACGTCGAGAATCAGTGCGTCAATACCAGGCGAGCCTGACTGGCCGGTCCTCTCAGCAGTTAAGGCTGCTAAAGTGCGAGTGAGTTCGGCGACGGTTTTGTCGCCAAAACTCATGATTCGGACATAG
This sequence comes from Planctomycetota bacterium, assembly GCA_029259975.1. GTDB lineage: Bacteria > Planctomycetota > Planctomycetia > Pirellulales > Lacipirellulaceae > Bythopirellula. The sequence continues at coordinate 6,630 of JAJDEE010000509.1, read as the reverse complement.
CCAATGCGCGGCTCGGCAGCGAGTCGAAACTTCCACTGGCTTTGGTTGTCGCGAAGGTCTCCGTAAATCGAGTCGACTGTGATGATGGCCCGTACAAGCTCAATGTCGTGCATAGCTTTTTCACCCCTGCGGCGAACTGCCAGCGTGATCGGTTGCCCGAGGGGTCCGCGTACAAGCTCTAAAACCTCGTCCATTTCCATTTCGGCAGTTGGCTGACTATCGATTGCCAAAATGCGATCACCCGAACGGATGTCGGCAAGCAAGGCAGGGGAATCTTGTAATGGCGGGCCGACGACCGTAGGCAAGGCAGGCTCGCCCAGCAGTCTGATCTGAACTCCTATGCCGCCAAACTGCTGGGTCAATTCCTCGCGGAATCTCTCCTGTTGCTTTGCGTTAACGAAAGCAGAGTGCTCGTCGCCCGACTGGCGCAAAACGTCAATCATCCCACGCATCGCTCCTTCAAACAGCTCTTGATCGGGTGTCTCTTCGAGCGACCAACGATCGATCACCGAATAACCGGTCCCCACATAACGCGCGTAAGGATTCTGTTCTGCACGCACGTAGCAAGCATAAGAAATCAACGCGGATGCAAGCAGCAGCAAAAGATTACGATGTGGCATCTATGCATTATGGACCAAGGCAATGCGAATGCGATAGTGGCATCGATAAAACAGGAGGTGGCAAGCCGGATGCAACTTTCTGAGGCAGATTTTAGACTGGACAGGATACCGACAGCCAGTGCGATTCACCAAAACTATCCTGTCGCTTGCTTGGCTCTCACCCTCCGTTTAACTGGTCGCCAATCCGTAGCTCGACTCCTCGTAAAAAATCTTCTGCTGCCATCGCACGCTTACCAGCGGGTTGGACCTTTAAGAGACGCAGTAGGCCTTGTCCTGTCGAAACGAGTAGTCTCCGTTCAACGCAGCAGACTTCACCGGGCGTGGTGACTTGCTCGCCCTGTTCAATAACGGCTTGATGGACAATCAGCCGCAACGGCTCGCCCTCGGTGCGTTGCCACGCCGTGAATGCACGTGGCCAAGGTTGCAGCGCCCGCACCTGATTTTTGATTTCCTGTGCCGAACGCGACCAATCGATTTGGCCCATTTCTTTAGTCAATCGAGGCGCTTTGGTCGCTTGGCTTTTGTCTTGGGTCACCGGCTCTGCCGTGCCGTCGGCCAATTGCTCGACGACTTCCAGCACCAAGTCTGCGCCTAGATCGGCCATGCGCGATTCCAACTCGCCTGCCGTTTCGTCCGGGTCAATCGCGATTCGTTGCACACCGAGTGCAGGCCCCGCATCAAGACCTGGCGTCATCTCAATCACGGTGTTGCCGGTTTCTGCATCGCCATTGAGTACGGCCCACTGAACGGGCGCGGCGCCTCGATATTTTGGCAACAGCGAACCATGAAGGTTGATTCCGCCAAGTCGCGTAACAGCCAGCGATTCGGGCTTGAGGATTTCGCCATAATCGCAAACGACCAGCAAGTCGGCTTCGAGAGTGGCAAACTTTTTGCGTACTTCGTCGCAATTAACAGTTTCGGGAAGCCACGTTTCAATGCCCAGCTCCTCAGCAGCAACAAACACCGGTGCCGGCTTTGCCCGTCTTCCACGCGGTGGGCGCGACACGGCGTAAAGCACCTCGTGCTGCGAGGCGTGTAGTGCGCGTAGCGACGGCACGGCAAATGGCCCAGTTCCCAAAACGACAATTCGCATATTTCGGTACGTCCTTAACTACTCAAACTGAAAACAGACAAAGAATTTCACCACGGAGTCACGGAGGACACGGAGTATTTTTCATTGAAAGAACGACGAATCCTGCCCTGCTTCAAATTGCGATTTCTACCATTTTCTCAGAGTTCTCCGTGCTTCCGTGGTGATTCTCTTTTCACTTTGAGTAACTCAGTAGAGAGAAAACCTACTCTCGCCTAAGTCCGCAGCTTCTCCAGCTCAGCCAACCGCTCGGCGATGGTATTATCGTCGGGCAACTCGCCACAATCACGCTTACTATTGAAGTCGATTTCGAATTCCTCCAAGTCTTCACGCAACTCCGCCGCCTGGGCTGCTGGTAGTCGATCGATGAAAAGTTTGCCGTCAAGGTGATCGACCTCATGCTGAACGACTCGAGCAAACAGTCCATCAAGCTCGCCAACAAACTGTTCGCCTTGCAAGTTATACGCCTCAATCGTAATCTTTTCTTTCCGCACCACCTGTCCCAACACACCGGGGATGCTGAGGCATCCTTCTTCGCCTTCGGCTTGGTCCTTGCCGCCTTTCAGCACAGGATTGATAAACACATGCTCGGTATCTTTGTTCTTGGGATCGCCCGACGGATTGGCCACGAACAATCGATACGGCAAGTCGACTTGATTGGCCGCCAGACCGACACCCTCATGCTCGTACATCAATTCGAACATTTGTGCGACCATGTCGTGCAGCTCGGCATCGACTCGCTTCACCGGTTTCGAAACATGCCGCAAAGTCGGGTGGGGATAATGAATGATTTGAAGTTTCAAAAGTCTGCCTATGCTGAGAGGGTAGCAATCTTGTACTTTCACGCGAAAGCAATTATAGAGTAGAGACCACTGCGGGCGTAGGTGTGAGTTTGGCCGCAATCGACGAAAACCACAAAGATGCTTTGCCCATGGCTCGCACTCGCCATCACTTGCCAACTGACCGCCCGCCAGGCTGGCCCGCTTGGTCAGTATCGATAGTGATCCACGCCAGCCTGCTAGCCACTATGCTTTACTGGCTGCAAACTCCTCCAGTGCGCAGCGCAGCCGACCAACCAACACGCGAGGTCGGCATCGTACTCAAAAAAATGTCCGACGAAGGCTCGCTTTTTGAGGATAAGGAGGACCACCCACCCAAGCCAGAAGAATCCTCCGCCAACTCCAATAGGGACGATCCCCTGCTGGCCGCACTTCCCAGCACTACAGAAATCCCTCGTAGCAACGCGGCCCTACCGCGCTTGCCAACCCTCGGTGTCAACTCGCTCGCTCAAACTCAACCCAGCAACGTTGGGCAAATGTCTATTGGCGGTGCTCCCTCAAGAAGCATCCACCGTAATGCGACCGTCAGCGTCTTTGGTATCGAAGGCACAGGCTCGCGGTTTGTTTACGTCTTCGACCGTTCGATCAGTATGGCTGGCCCGCCACTCCGCGCCGCCAAGGGGCAGCTGATTGCCAGCTTAGATTCGCTTGACAGCGTCCATCAGTTTCAAATCATTTTTTTCAACCACGAACCGCAGGCCTGGGATTTAACAGGTGGGCAGGGCAGGATCGCCTTTGCAAGCGATGCCAACAAACGCCGAGCCGAAAAATTTGTTCACGCTGTTTCCGCCACCGGCGGCACTTTTCGTCGAGATGCGCTGCTGCTGGCATTGCGATTGCGGCCCGATGTGATTTTCTTTCTGACCGACACAGATGATCCGATGACGGCCAGCGATCTGATCAAGGCGATTCGACACGCACGCCGTGACGATATCGCGATCAACACGATAGAATACGGCAGCGGAGCTTCTTTCACGCAGGAAAACTTCCTCGTACAGCTCGCTCGCGAAACCGGCGGGCAGTATGTTTTTGTCGACACACAAAAGTTAAGGTCAAGAAAAGATAAGCCCAAAAGAAAAAAATGAGCGTGCAAGAACGAGAATGTTTGCTGCCAAATAGAGCCAGGGGCCGAAAAATCCGCTCGCGTCGTGTAAGATGACGGGTAATCTTACTGCCTACGAAATTCCTCGTTCTCACCAATGGCATGACTCAGCCTCGTGATCACAACAGACTTAGTCGTGCGTTCCTCCTTGTCGGCCTTGTCGGCTGGGTGGCTTGCCTTTTGGTTGCGAACGGTCGGTTGCGTGGTTTACTGCTCAATTCGACATGGTTGGCTGGCGGAGCGCTGCTGATTAGCTTGCCGCTGGGCACGTTGTTTGCGGTGGCTATCGCGAAGACGTCGCTCTGCGGGCGGCGATTGCTGGAACACTCGATGATTGTTTTGTTGTTTGTACCTCTCTACATCCAGGCGACAGCATGGCAGGCAGCAGTGGGGCAGGGGGGCTGGCTTGTGAAGAGTGGCTGGCTGACAGGATGGTGTGGAGCGATTTGGGTTCACGGTGTGGCGGCGATTCCTTGGGTGGTTTTGTTCGTCGCGGCGACGTTGCGTAAGGTGCCTCGCGAGTTGGAAGAAGAAGCTCTGCAGGACGTTGCCGCATGGTATGTATTGTTGCGAGTAAGTTTGCAACACGCGATCGTGGGCATCGCTGCAGCGGCGCTGTGGGTGACAGTGCTTTGTTTTAGCGAGATTGCTGTTACCGATTTGTTTCAGGTGCGTACTTTTGCCGAAGAAATATATACGGCTGCCAGTCTCGGTACATTGAATGATCTGGCAGTAGAAAATGCGAATGAAACGATCGACCAAGCCGCCAGCAGCCTGACGGAATTACCTCGATTTGCTGCCAACGAATTGTGGTTAGGCACGTTGGCATTTGTCATGTTAGTGCTGGCGGCGCTTACGGCGGTTTGGCAATGGGTGCCAGTCTCTGATTTTGTTTCGCCCTCTTCCGATTGGGTCTGGCGATTGCGCCGCGGTCATTGGATGTTTTTGCTTGCTGTTTGGCTGGTGGCTGCTGTCGTGGTGGGTGCGCCGCTGCTTGGCTTGCTTGGCAAGGCTGGGGCACAGGTCAAGCAAGTCGACGGCGCGGTTGTGCGCGAATGGTCAGCCAGCAAAGCCGCGACACTGATCGCGTGCAGTCCTTGGGAGCATCGTCGCGAGTTGGGTTGGTCGCTGACGATTGGATCTGTCGCCGCGGTTGCTGCCGTCGCAGTGGCGATCGTGTTGGCTTGGGCGTTGCGAACTCGTTGGCTGCCGGCATTGCTGACGGCGCTGGTGTTGTCGCTCGGGTTTGCAATTCCTGGCCCCCTGCTAGGCGTGTGGATTATTGGTTGGCTGAATCACCCACCGGATTCGATTTTGGCACCGTTGACATGGTGCTACGATCACACGATCTTGGCGCCGGTTTTGGCGCAGTTTCTTCGGGCGCTACCCCTCGCCACATTGATCCTCGGCGCACAGTTCGCGAGTCTGCCACAAGATGTACTCGACAGCGCTCGCAGCGAAGGTGCCGGCTGGTGGCGACAGCTGCTAAATATCGCTTTGCCTTGGTGCTGGCCCGCCGTGGTCGCAGCGGCTTGCATGGCGATGATCGTAGCGCTGGGCGACTTGGCAGCGACGCTGCTTGTTGTCCCGCCGGGAGTGTCGCCGCTGTCGGTGCGTATCTTTGGGTTATTGCACTACGGAGCCGAAGATCGTGTTTCGGCCCTGTGCTTGATGCTGATACTGGCATTGGGTGCCGTGGTGACGATTTTACAGTTTCTAAATCAACGACTAAATCGTGATGAATGAGCGATGCGAGTCGGACGACGATCGGGTAGAATGCTCCGAAGCAGATTTTTTTGAACTCGTACCAGCGACTCGCAATTCCAGCCAGATACTATGCCGAACCGCAGGATAAAACTTTTCGCCGAGGCTCTGCGGCCCGTGCTGATAATCCCGCTGATAATCCCGCTGGCAATCGTCGTACTTGCTACAGCTGGCTGCGGTGGCTGCGATTCAAAAAAGACGCCTCAAACGCAAGCCGAGAAAGAGAAAGTCGATGCCGAGCAGCTCAAGGAAAAGCTGGCTCAAAAAAAGAAAAAGGAACATCGCGAGATCAAACCGCTACGTCCGCTGCTCGGACAAGAGCTGCTCCCGGCGGCAGAGGGAGAATTGCCCGAGGGCAGCGCAGGCCCAGGGTTACTCGTCAAACCTGGTCACTGGACAACGACGATACAGGAGATGAAGTCAAACTACGAAGATTTCGTAGGCGATAGCACGACGACTATTGTCGATGCTAAGCGGCGTCTAGCGACACTCAAAGACACAAACTTTACTTTTCAATCGTCCCGCCCAGTTGCACTTGCGAAAGGACGAAAAAAACGTGTCGAAGGTCAGTTTTATGTCCCCGAGCTGGGCCAGGGCGTACGAGTTCGCACTACGCTGAGAAATCGCAACTCGGGCTGGCCCGAGTTGATCGGTTTTTCAGTGCTGAAGAAGATGCCCTCGTACCAGTATTTTGTCGTCGTTCTGTCTAGTGAGATTTCCAAGTACGGATTTCTCAAAGTCACTGACGCGGTGCGAATGCCTTGGGAAGAGGAATTCGACGTGGCCTCGCAGCCACACTATCGAGTGATTTTGGGCGACGCGACGGAGAGCTTGCCGCTGCCGAGCAACGCACTGGCCTGGACGAGCGTGTCGCACCTGTTTTGGGACGAAGTCGACCCCACACGCTTGACGCCCGAGCAACAAGTCGCAATGGTCGATTGGCTGCATTGGGGCGGAAGGTTAATCATCAACGGGCCAGACTCGCTAGACACACTCCGCAGCAGTTTTTTGGCCGAATTCTTACCGGCCGAAAGTGCGGGGCAACGCGATTTGACAGCGGAAGAACTTAGCGGCTGGTCGGCCTATTGGTCGCGTCGCGACCGTGGAGCAAGGACGCCGCAACTCAAACCGACCAAACCTTGGTCGGGTATCCAGCTCAAGCCTAAAGCAGGTGCGGTTGAATTAGCCGGCGGTGCCAAGTTGTTTTACGAGCGA
>JAJDEE010000508.1 GCA_029259975.1 Planctomycetota bacterium | reverse complement strand
GGCCTTGCTGGCGGGTACACTACGAAGTCTGCCGGCGTTCTTCCGTGCGCAACAAAAACGAGAATTCATTCGCCTGCCGACACGCGACCTGCACGGCGCGCGTGTTGGCATCGTCGGTTTAGGCGGCAACGGTCGTGTACTTGCAAAAATCCTCAAAGCCTTTGACACGACAATAATTGCCACCGATTGGTTTCCCGATCAAAAATCGCCGCCTGTCGACGAGCTGCTCCCAGCCGACGCGCTCGACAAAATGTTGCCACGTGTCGACATTTTGATACTGACCGCACCGCTCAACGAGCACACACGCGGCATGATCGACGGGCGCCGTCTCCGTTTGCTACCCGAGGGAGCTGTGCTGATCAACGTAGCGCGAGGACCGCTGGTCGTGGAAAGCGACTTGACCGAAGTGCTGGCATCGGGCCATCTGTGGGGGGCTGGCGTCGACGTGACCGAAGTCGAACCTTTGCCGGCTACGAGTCCGCTGTGGGACATGCCAAACCTGATCCTCTCACCACATGTCGGCGGCCAGCGGGCGAGTCGAATTGACGACATGACCAAACTATTTTGCGAAAATCTGCACCGTTTTCAGGCGGGCGAGCCGCTGTTTAACCGAGTCGATAAAACGCTGGGTTTTCCCGACCCAACGGCGATGTGGAGTGCCTAAAGCACCCTGACCGCAAGCAGAGCCACTTTTTAAGGTACAAAAATGCGAACTAGACGCGAACCACAGAGTCTGACTACTATGAACAGTGCAGGAAGGCCCCTTCGATCGACATCTTCGGGCGTCGTGCTGACCAGCCTGAACTGAACTGCCAACTTTATGCACTCCGCCGCGTCATTGCCCCCTTTTCAGCATGTCATCTCCTGATTCAGAGCATCTGAAGAACCCTTCCACGACCATGCTGCAAGGGACGCGAACCATTTCCTTTTCGGGCCAGCCGACGAAGCGCTGCCCGAATGACTTGCTCGACCGCTACCAAAAAATTCTCGACGGCCAATATATGGGCTGGACCGAGCATTTGCGTTTTTCTCGGCTTTTAGGTTCTGGCGGCCAAGGCATGGTCTACCTGAGCGATCGCCGTGGCTCCGATGGCTTTACGCTACCAGTAGCTCTCAAGGTTTTCTCACCCGAACGTTTTGCCAGCTTACAAGATTACGATCGGGCAATGGAGCGGATGTCGCAAGTCGCCAGCCGTGTTGCTGCGTTGCAACACGACTGTTTGCTCGACGTCCAAAATTTCACAGCCCGACACTGTATCCGTATCATGGAAATGGAATGGATCGACGGCTACAACCTCGACCAGTTGCTCACCCCGTCAATGCTGACACGCGCAGAACAACTTGTCAGCGCGCGCCGTTGGAAGTACATCAACAACGTCATTGCCACGATGGGGCCTGTGCGTCCACGGTTGCAACCAGGAATTGCCGTCGCGATCGTCCGACAATGTTTGTCAGCGCTAGCGGCCCTGCACCGCGAAGAGATCATCCATGGCGATCTCAAGCCCTCAAATATCATGGTTAAACGGACGGGGCACCCCAAGATCGTCGACATCGGTTCGGCGATCGACTTAAACAACATGCCCGAACAACGCACCTGCACACCGCGTTACGCGGCTCCCGAGATGCTGGATCGCAATGAATTTACTCCCAAGTCTGACTTGGCCAGTTTGGGCTACGTGTTAATCGAAATTCTTGCCGGTCGACCATTGTTTGCTGGCTTGAATAGCTTGGGTGAATTGCTCGAAGCCAAGTGGACACTGCCACAACGGCTGGAAGAAATCCTACCGGCTGACGTCTCCGACAGCGATCTACTGATGACGATCTGCCGCCGCTTGATCTCTCCAGACCCGATGCTGCGTTTCGAAAGCGCCGAAGACGCCGACACTGGCAAAGGAGGCTTAGCAGAGTTCCAACGCACGCTTGTCATCGGTGACCTCTCGAGCGAGTACGAAAATGAGCTGCGAGTTTGGCTGGAAGAGCTGGATTGAGCTTACTTCTGCGGAAGACTGGACACGCAGCTTGAGGTGGTCCTGAATTGACCAACATGCACGCCAACTCACTATTTCTCCCGGTAACGATAACCGCGATGTGCTGCTGGCTTGGCAAGTGCCGACACAGCCTGAGAAGGTGAATGCCTCCTTTGAGCACCCCTCTGCACGATAATGGCATGCTCTTCAAGGCTGCAGGGGGGCAGGAGTAGCCGCAACGCGAGAAAATCGCGGTATCGAGCACGTCCCCGCCCGTGGAGACACATGCAAAACAGCTGCCATCCGCCTAGGAGTTCCCTGACCTGCTTTTAATGATACCGCTATCTGCCAGAACCCAAATCGCTTTGGTCTTGTGCTATCGCTCGCGGGACAAGTCGGCTAAGATGGTTACACACCTGTGGCGGAGCAGCCTGGAACTTTGTGTTTTCGGCATCGCCGCAAAAATATTTTTTAAGGAAATGAACAAATGGCTGAAGGCACGATCAAGCGAATTACGGACAAAGGTTTTGGCTTTATTGACGTTGGTAGCGACAAGGACCTGTTTTTTCACTCGTCCAGTGTCGAAGGCTGTGGCTTTGATGACCTGAGGGAAGGCCAGAGGGTTTCGTTCAACGAAGCGCAAGGTCAAAAAGGCCCCTGCGCTGAAAACGTTCAAGTAGCCTGATCTTCGCTTCTAGAAGACCTCTTTTTCCAGACTGGAGATACCTACTGCTATGGGCGACAAAGGAAGCAAAGACAAGGGCAAAAAGGAGCAGCAGAAAAAAGCGCTGCTTAGCCCTAAGGAGAAGCGAAAGCTGAAGAAAGAGAAGAAGAATAACAGGTAGATTGATTGAGCAATTGCTTAATCAAAAAAGGGCGCACCGGCGGAAGGAACACCGGTACGCCCCTTTCTGTAGGATGACTTATGGCGGGATTTGAAGATTGACGTAGTGCTTCACCCCTCCCCAACAAGGGGAGGGGGACTGCTCAGGGTCCCTCTAGCAGACTATGTTTCCCCACCTACTTCCAAGACGCTCACGCTCGTCATTCGAGCTTCGTCTTTCCGTAGCAGTTCACGGCCCTAGTTTGAACAGAGTCTCACGCAAAGGCGAGAAGGCGCTAAGCAAGGAAGAAAGTAAAGGGAATTACGCAGAGACGCAGAGACAGCAGAGGAGAATAGATAATGGTTGCTGGACTACGTTTCGTTGTTCTTGGTGGATTTCTCCCTTTGCGCCTTCGCGTCTTTGCGTGAGTTTTCTTTTTTCCGTGAACTGTTACGTCTTTCCTTCCCCCTTGGGCTTGCTCGCAAAGGATGAATGTCGATAATCCAATGCTCCAATAACCACTGACTTTTCCACAGCTGCCGCAGGTTCCATCATGCCAAGAAACAAAACCTACCAAAACGCTGCCGAAGCCGTCGGCGAGACGCCGATGATCCGCATCAACCGCCTCGTCCCCGAGGCCCATGCCACAGTCTTCGCTAAGTGCGAGTTTTTTCAGCCGCTCAACAGCGTGAAAGACCGCATCGGCGCGGCGATGATCGCCGCTGGCGAACGCGATGGCAAGATCAACGCTGATACGCACATTGTCGAGCCGACGAGCGGCAACACGGGCATTGCGCTAGCCTTTGTTTGTGCAGCGAAAGGCTACCATTTAACGCTAACGATGCCCGAA
>JAJDEE010000507.1 GCA_029259975.1 Planctomycetota bacterium | reverse complement strand
TCCACGACGGCTTCCGAGGACTCACCCAGCGAGAGGAAATCGACGCGGTTTTGCTGCTATCGGCGACGTTTTATGGCGCGCACCCAATCCACGCAGCCTGCGATATGGGTAAGGCGGTCTACTGCGCCGCCGCGATCGATTTGCAGGACGCCGAAGCAGCCGCCCTGCGTCAGCGCGTCGAAGACGCGGGGATCGCCTTTATGGCCGAGTTTCCATGTCGACTTTCGCCAGCGACTTTGCGTTTGAAGGAACTAATCGCTACACGGCTCGGCGCGCCCAAGTTGCTGTTTTGCAATCGTCGTCGAGTGCATCAGGCCAAGCCCGCCAGCGGCAATAGTTGCTACCGCGATCTCGTTGAACTCGTCGATTGGTGTCGTTACATTGTCGAAGCAGAACCGACCTCGTTGCTGGCCACTTCGCACCATGTCGCAGGTATGGCGCAGCAAGATTACTTTTCGGTCAATCTCGATTTCTCGCCAGTCGGCGAAATAGGTTCCGGCACGCTGGCTGCGATTAGCTGTGGCGACTATGTGCCAGAAACGTTGCAAGAGTCGTTGTCGTTTCGCCGTCCGTCCGATTTGAAAGTTGTTTGCGAGCAAGGCATCGCCTTCGTCGACCTACCCAACACGGTCGCTTGGTTCGACGAGGCAGGCCAACATCGCGAAACGCTCGACCATGAACGCCCCGTTGGGGAGCAGCTGCTAGTTCATTTCCACCGCGCCGTTTCGAGCCTAATCCTCAAGTCATCAAGCCTAGCCGACGCCCACCGCGCCATCACAATTGCGAACCTCGCCAAAGTAAGCTGCGAATCGGGCACGCGATGTTCTTGCTGAATTTTGAACTGCAAGGAAAGACCTTTAATTTTTTTGTGAACAAAAATGCTCTATTGTTCTGCCGGAAGCTCGACCACTGAACTGACTGACACCGAAATGCGTGATGCGCTGTACGGCGTGTTAGAAAAACTGGGGCAGCGCGAGCGCGTCATCGCAGTTCCGCCCGACTTTACGCGATTTCATAGCAGGGCAGGGCAGCTTACTTGTTTGGCACACAAATATTATGGTGAGCGACTCGTTGATGTGATGCCTGCGCTGGGCACGCATTTCGAAATGCCTGGCTGGCAAAAAGAAAAAATGTTTCCAGGCGTGCCCGACAAGCTGTTTCGCTACCACGATTGGCGGAACGATGTCGAGACGATCGGCACGGTGCCAGCCGACTTTGTGACAGAAGTGACCGAGGGCATTTATCGCGAACCGTGGCCATGCCAAATGAACAAGCTCATTTGGAAAGGCGAGCACGACTTGGTCTTGTCGATCGGGCAGGTTGTGCCACACGAAGTGATCGGTATGGCAAATTACAACAAAAATTTGTTCGTTGGTACAGGCGGCGTGCGCGGTATCAACGAAAGCCACTTCATCGGCGCCGTCTACGGCATGGAACGCATGATGGGCCGTGCAAATACACCGCTACGCAAAATTCTCAACTACGCCCAAGATAATTTTTGTCAGAATTTGCCGCTGCTTTATGTGCAGACCGTAATCGGCCCGAACGACACGGGCGAATTGGTTATGCGTGGGTTGTTCATTGGCGACGATGTCGAGTGTTTTGAGCGGGCTTGCGAGCTATCGCTCGAAGTCAATTTCCAGAGGGTCGCCGAACCACTCCAGAAAGTGGTCGTCTATCTCGATCCCGAAGAGTTCCGCAGCACGTGGCTCGGCAACAAATCGATCTATCGGACACGTATGGCAATTGCCGACGGTGGCGAGCTGATTGTCCTTGGACCTGAAGTCGGTACGTTTGGCGAAGATCCGCAGATCGACGTGCTGATTCGCAAGTACGGCTACCGCACCACGCCGGAGGTTTTGGCGGCAGTCGAACAGAATGAAGACCTGCGCGGTAATCTTTCGGCGGCTGCGCATTTGATTCATGGCTCGTCGGAGGGCCGCTTTTCGATCACCTACTGCCCTGGCAAACTCTCGCGAGAAGAAATCGAAGGGGTCGGCTATCAATACGGCAACCTTGCCGAACTCTCCGCTAAATACGACATCAGCAAACTACGAGACGGGCTGCAAACGGTCGATGGCGAAGAAATCTTTTTTGTCAGCAACCCTGCGCTCGGGTTGTGGGCACATCCGTCTCGCATGAACGACTAACGCCCGAGGGCAGCGAAGCATAGCTCGCCGACATCATAATCGCGTCTCGCCTTGCGACCGTCACAGGCGGCCTTTTCTTGGGTGAGTTTGGGCGTGTGATTTCTCGCACTCGGCTCCGTCTAGCGATCTACTCTTTCGGGTGCAAGCCATTGCTTTACCCTCACAAACTCATGCGAATTATACGACTATGGACTTCGACGGACTACCTTCAGGCGATTCTGCTTCGACATTGCTGCCTGCTTCGCTAGAGGAAGGCTCAGAATTCGGAGGCCCCTGCTGCGATAAATGTGGCGCTCCTTTTTCGTCGAACGGCTCGTTAGCCTGCCCACAATGCGGTTGGTACGAAAGCATTGGAGCGTATGTCGAAATCGATCGGAGCTGGGAAGTTGCCATCGATCCTAAGCTGGCCACCGAGGCCGACGCGGGACCAGCCCCTTCGGCGAAACTGCCTCAATGGGCCTGGATTCTTGCGAGTTGCATGTTCGCTGTAGTCGTCGAGAGTTTAGCGGCGCGACTGCTGACTTTGGATGGCGGAGGGCTTCGCACGTTGTGGTCGCTGACGCAACTGTTTGTTGGATTTGTGGCTTTTGGCGTATGTCATACGTACTGCTTTCTCCAGGTGATGCGCAACGAGGCCGATACAAATATGCTGGACTTCCTGCTACGACCGATCAAGTCGTGGTCGGTCATCTTGCGTGGCATGCCCGACCGAGGTTGGGTCTGCTATGTCGGCCTCAGCGGCTTGACTGCTGTGGCGATGTCGTTGTTGGTGATTGGGGCAATTCCCTACGAGCATTTGCTCGACTGGAATGTGAAAGAGAGGGCAAAGACAAATCTGATGGGCGCAATCATGGACCAAGCCCAGGGCACTGCCGAGGATGACGACAAAAACCTAGAAGAAGCCGTCAGTGACTTTGCCGGCAATGCAGAGCTTGATGAGGAGGGAAAGAAGAAGAAACCAGCCGCGAAGAAAATACGTCAGAAAGAAGATTGCATCATCATCGGCTACATGGCGAATCAAACCGGCAAGATTCAAACCTTGCTGCTCGCAGCCGAGCACTACTCTAAATTACGTTACGCTGGCAATGTTCGTGTCACAGGTCTCCCCGAAGAAGACCTGCAAGACCTCACCACAAAGTTGCTGGCGAGTCAAACGCGAAAGCCATTTGTTCGTGTGTCGATCAGTGGGGCGACTTGGGTGAAACCAAAACATATTTGTCGCGTGAGTTATCAACGTCGGAGCAAGCAAGGCGGACTCTACGGTGCCAAGCTGGAAGACCTGCTGGGGGATGTCAACCTCAGCGAATAGTAGGGCCTGCCGAGTGTATGAGCGGATTTTAACGACTGCAATCATCCTCCGGTTTGTAGGCCAACTTCTGTCTAGAGAAGAACATCTCGAATGATTCCAACCTGCATTCGCCTACTTTCTGACCTATCGTTGTAGTAGTTCGCGCTTATTCACATCGCAAAGCTTCACCAAGTCAAACGAAACCAGGGCCATCATCATGGGCTTCCTCGACCAAGCTACCGATAGGATGCACTCCGTGCCTCATGAAACTTGGATCTGGTTCAATCGACTGAATCAGCAAGAGTGGATTGCTCTTCTCGCCGTGGTCGCAGGGCTGGGCTTTCTCTGCATGAGAGGCTTTAGCGGTCGCGGGAACATCTAGCGTCGCTCAGACAGCCGTAGGCTGCGACAAGGGCATTGGCCTGATTGGAAAGGAATTATCCCAGCATGACACTCTTTGCCACGATTGATAGCCTGCAAGGATGCTTGACTGATACGGTCGCACTAGCGGCTGTAGCTGTTATAGGCTACCTGTTTGGACGACGCTCGAGTCAGTTGCCCTGTCAGCTAAATGACCAGCAGCTGAATCAAGAATTAACGCATGCCTCACAGGTGGCCAAAGAGCTGCAACAAATCGCCGGGCGAATTCGACAGGACGTCGCTTCGCACCAGGCAAGTATTTCGGAGTTCAAAGCACGCGTCACCAATCTGCAAACCCAAGACACCGACGATGGCTGGCTGACATTGAGTTCCGTAGCCGAGTCGCTGCTTGTGCCAACGATGAGGCTAGCCACCGACCTGTCGCTTGCCTACGACCAACTCCGTAAACAGTCGTTGCAGTTAATGAATTTCGCCGGGTCTCGAAACGATCCCGAAACGGGTCTCCATAACCGAAAGGCAATGGATGAGCAACTCGAAGTTTTACTCACGCTTCATCAGCAAAACGCAAGTCGCTTTTCGTTGGCGCTCTTTAGCCTCGATTGTTGTACAAATGCAGCAGAATTGCATGAGCAACTCCACACATTTGTCGAACTGCTTGAGAGCTGCGCACGCGATACCGACGTGGTGGCTCGTTACAGCAACGAAGAGTTGGTTGTTTTGATGCCGCAAACAAGCTTGGCAGGAGGTGTGATCTTTAGCGAGCGATTGCTAGGCCAGGCCGCCACTTTGCACAAGTGCGTTGTCGCTGGCGGCATTGTCGAAGTGCAGGCCGAAGACAATGCAGACAAACTACTCTCGCGTGCTGATTCCGCGCTCTACAGCGCCCGTGCTAATGGCTACAACTGCCTGTTTCAACACAATGGCAAGACGCTTCGCGAGCACGAGTTCGACCGGCAGGCCAAGCTGGCTGACAAAAATGCCACTCAACAGACCAAACAGGAAGTTCCAACTAATGCTGAGCCGGTGCTAAAAAGCTGATTCTCGCACAGGTAAGCCAGCGTAGGGTCTCTCTCAGGCCGCTCAATAGTAGGCCTACTGCCGCAAAACAGCCCTCTTTTGCGGCTCAAGTTGACGTCCATTGTGCTTATAAATTACATTGGTGGAGGTGGACGGACCTTGGCATCTGACAAGATTTGCCCACCTGCTAGCCAGTCTTTTTGGCTAGTGTTTCTGAGCGTCAATTTGAAAGGAGATCGTTATGCCATTGTTCGAAGTGGAAACGGACAGTCACATCATCATTACTTGGGCGAGCGACAACGACGAAGCATCTGCTGTCGTTACCGAAACCTACCCCAACGATACCGTCATCCGTATGACTAAGCGTCCCCGAGATACCTGGGTCATTTCCAAAAGCGCGCTAGGCATCGCTGGAACAGCCGACCTTTGCACCACGGCCCGCGATTGTCTCTCCAAAGCTGAAGGCGACAAAGTTCACGCCATTCGGCTCTACATGCAAGAAAAGGGCGTCGATCTGGAACAGGCGCGTAAAATTGTCGAGTCGAATATGGTGATGGGGTGGTAGAAAAGTAGCTGGGCCTTGCGGCACCAACATTTTCCTATCGATAACGCGGAGCTTGCGAAGGCTCGGGCGCCGCGCCCGGTGCAGACACGT
>JAJDEE010000506.1 GCA_029259975.1 Planctomycetota bacterium | reverse complement strand
CCTATATTGTCGACTACATCGTCCAGCAAACGGTCGGCAAGCTGCTCGCAGAAAAAGCGCCCCACGAAATCGCCGCCCGGACAAAGACGACTTGGAAACCGGCCAAAAAGGGCCGTCCGCTTTCGGTACTCGACCCTGCCTGTGGTAGTGGCTCGTTTTTGATCGGTGCCTACCAGTACTTGCTCGACTGGTACCGCGATTGGTACATCGAAAACAGCCCGGCCAAGTACAAAGACCGTATCTACCAAACCAAAAGCGATGAGTGGCGTCTCACCACGGCCGAACGCAAACGCATTTTGCTCGACCACATTTTTGGCGTCGACATCGACGCCCAAGCGGTCGAAGTGACTAAACTGTCGCTGCTACTCAAAGTGTTGGAAGGCGAAACGACCGAAACCTTACAGCAGCAACTTTTCGCCAAAGAGCGCGCACTGCCCGACCTGACCGCCAACATCAAGTGCGGCAACAGCCTCATCGGCTCCGATTTTTATCAGAGCAAGACCCAACTCGACATGTTCGACGAAGAAGAACGCCTGCGGATCAACGTTTTTGATTGGGAAGTCGAGTTTGCCGAAATTATGCAGGCGGGCGGGTTTGACGCGGTAATTGGGAACCCGCCGTATATCTTTACGAGAGAACAGCTAACGCTAGTCGAACGGGACTATTTTGCATCACAGTATGAGTTTGGCTGGGAGAAACAGAATACGTACATGCTATTTATGGAAAAACTGCTCTCGCTAATGAACGCCAAATCTAAAGGCGCTTATATTGTACCGAATTCTTGGTTGACTATCGAAAGCGCAAAATTACTTCGTCCTCCTTTCGTTAAACAGATAGAGTTTCTAGCCGACTTAAACTATCCGGTGTTTTTCGGCGTCTCTATGGAACCAATGATATTTGTGACATCAGGAAGCGATTCGCCAGAAAAAGTAAAAACTCTTCGAGTGTCATCACAGGAGGAGTTTCTTAAGGCAGCCCCGTCAGAAATTGATAGAAGAAACTGGTTGAATGGGAAAGGGAGGATAGTGTTTTCTGGAAATGTTCAGGCAACTAGAACGATTGACCGCATCAACAAAAATAATAGCATAATTGCCAACTTCTTCGATGTGCGCACTGGATTACAGGCATACGAGCGAGGAAAAGGTACTCCACCTCAAAGTGCTACTGACGTAAAGAATCATATTTTTGATCGAGACGAGGCTGAGGATAAGAATAGCGTTCGATATTTGCAGGGACGTGATGTTGATCGCTACTGTATCAAATGGACGGGTATGTGGATGCAGTATGGACCTTGGCTGGCACAGACTCGCGACTTTGAAATATTTTGTCGACCGCGAATTTTACTCCGAGAAATCACAGGGAAGCCACCATATGCCCTACATGCTACTTATGTTGATAAACCTTTCCTAAACAACAAGAGCGTACTTAATTTGCTACATGACTCGGACAACAAAGATCAATTAATGATCCTACTGGGTATTCTGACTAGCCGTTTTATGACTTTTTACTATAAGGAGCGAGCTGTAAAGAGTGCACGCAAATTATTCCCTAAGGTTGTTACTCGGAACTTACGGGAATTCCCTTTCCCTGAACACATGTCGACTCCAGTTTCCTCAAGTTGCATAAATTCAGTGAGTAATCGACTAGCCTTGGAAAAAACAATCACAGCCACAAAAACCGCCCACGAAAAGACCGTCCTGCAGCGTCAAATCGACGCGACCGATCGGCAGATCGATCAGCTTGTCTACGAACTGTACGGCTTGACCGACGACGAGATTCGTATTGTTGAAGAGGCGACGGCGCGATGAAACTTCCCAATGCCGAAAACGCGGTTGTCGACTTGCAGAAGTTGACCGATTACTGCCTGAATCCCGAGCATGAGCGTGGCAAGCACAAGGCGAGAGTTTTTGCAGCTACTTGCGGTCTTACCGCAGAGCATGCCGAGCTATTGCGTCAATTCTCTCCTGGATGCCGCCCAGCAAGGAGAGGCGATTGCGACAACAACCGACGTCTACGGTCAGAGATTTATGATAGAATGGACGGTAGGAGGCCCCACCGGAGAAGCGGATATTCGTACCGCATGGATCGTGCGCTATGACGAAGATTTTCCTCGTTTCGTGAGTTGTTATGTCTGTTAGGAGAAGACGCATGAACGATAAAATTGCACTTCTCGATGTCGTTGCGCTGACGTGCGATCTCAGCGATGAGGGGCTCGTGCGCGGGCAAGTGGGGACGGTTGTTGAAATGCTAGCCGAAGGCGTTTTTGAAATCGAGTTTTCTGACGACTCGGGAAAAACTTATGCGATGCTGCCGCTAAAGCAGGAGCAGCTTCTCGTTTTGCATCACGAACCTGTTGCTTCGTGATAGCCTCCCCTAACTCTGCAACCACGACGGCAGCTCGCCCGCCTTCGGCAGATGAATCACCTTGGCGGAGCTGATCGCTTCCATCTGGCGGATGTCTTCGAGCGCAGCCGTCGTCGGTTCGGCATCAAGGTTGAGGATGCCGACCGCTTCGCCGCCCGGTTGGTCGCCTGCGCGGCCGACGGCCATTTGGCCGATGTTGACGCCGTGTTGGCCACAGACAGTGCCGACGCCGCCGATGATTCCGGGGACGTCTTGATGCTTGAAAATCAGCAAGCAACCATCGAGATAAGCTTCGAAGCGATAGCCATCAAGTGCAACGAGCCGAGGCATCGACTCGCCGAAGACGGTGCCCATTGCTTCGTGTTTGTCGCAGTCTGTCAAAACTTCGGCGGTCATCGATGAACGAAAAGCGCCTTTGTCGCTGCACGATTCGATCGACAGTTCGATGCCGCGTTCTTTGAGCATCCACTCGGCGTTAACGAGGTTGACGTCGTCTTCCAGAGCGTTTTCGAGCAGGCCGGCAGCGAAGGCGGCGGTGAGCACCTTGGTGTCTTTACTGGCGATTTCGCCCCGGTAGAGCAGTCGACACGATTGGATGCCGCCGGTTTGGATGTCGGCCATTAACATGCCCAGGCGATAGGCGACGTCGAGGTAGCCGCGCAGCGAGTCGATCGTCTTGGGGTCGAGCGGTGCTACGTTGACCGAGTGGCGGATGGTGCCGTTGGCCAGAAAGTCGGTCAGCAGGTTCACGGCTTCGACGGCCACTTGTGTTTGGGCTTCTTCGGTGCTGGCTCCCAGGTGTGGTGTGCAGAGCACGCCGGGCATGCCAAACAGCGGGCTGTCGGTGCACGGTTCGTCTTCGTAAACATCAAGGGCGACGCCGGCAATCTTTCCCGATTTCAAGCCTGCGACCAAGGCGGTCTCGTTGTAGATTCCGCCACGGGCACAGTTCACCAGTCGAATTCCAGGCTTGACGATTTCGAGCTGCGCGATGTCAATCATGTTCCGCGTTTCTTCAGTGAGAGGCGTATGCACCGTGAGGTAATCGACCTGCGGCAACATGTCATCGACCGTGTCGACTGGTTCGATGCCGAGTTCTTGAGCGCGCTCCTTCGACATAAAGGGGTCGTAGCCAAGCACTTTCATTTCGAGGGCCTGTGCCCGTTTGGCGACTTCCAAACCGATGCGACCGAGGCCGACAATGCCGAGCGTTTTGCCGGCGACCTGTGTGCCCATGTATTTTTTGCGGTCCCAGCGGCCCTCAACAAGCCCTTGATTCGCCGGCGCGACATTGCGCGACATCGCCAGCAGCAGCGTGATCGCATGTTCTGCAGTACTGAGCGTGTTACCAGCAGGCGTATTCATCACCACGACGCCAGCTCGCGTAGCGGCGGGCTTGTCGATATTGTCGGTCCCCACGCCAGCGCGGACGACCGCCTTCAGACGGCGATTGCCTTGCAATACGTCGGGCATCAACTTAACGCCGCTACGGCAGATCGCCCCGTCGAATTCGTTGAGAGCGTCGCGCAGTGCGTCGCCCTTCAGACCGGTGCGAACTTCGTATTCAAAACCATCGGCTGCTGCCAGCAGATCGAGGCCTTCTTGTGCCAAATCGTCGAGAACAAGTACTTTGTGCATGGAGAAATGTTTGATGTTAGATTGTTGATAGTTGATTGATGACGTATTAGCGACGTTTGTATTAGCGACATTGCTACGCAACGAACGGCGCAATCTATCCGTTTTTCTTGCAAAACTCGACCATCAAGTCCCGCAGTGCTTCCGCCCCAGCGACCGGCATGGCGTTATAAATCGAGGCGCGAATCCCCCCGACCGAACGATGCCCGCCCAGTGCGGTAAGATTCTTCTCATCGGCTTCGGCAATGAACTTTTTGGTCAGCTCGTCGCTCGGCAGCCGGAAGACGACATTCATCAGCGAGCGCGAGTCGGGCTGAGCGTGCCCCTCGTAAAAGTCGCTATGCTGATCGATCGCGTCGTACAGCAGCTTGGCTTTCGATTGGTTGATCGAGTGCATTTTTTCAAGTCCGCCAATGTCGTTAAGCAGCCAGTCAGTCACGAGTCGAATGAGATAGACGGCGAACGTTGGCGGCGTATTCATCATCGAACCCGCTTCGGCGTGCAGCTTGTAATTCATGTAAGCGGGCAGCTCGCTGCTCGATCGCTCAAGCAGATCGTTACGGATGATCACGACCGTCGCGCCCGCCGGGCCAATATTCTTTTGGGCACAAGCATAGACAAGTCCGTAGCGGCTGATGTCAAGCGGCTTGTGCATAAAGTCGCTGGAGGCGTCGCACACCAGCGTTGAGTTTTTGATCTGCGGCTCGTTGGCGAACTGCACACCCTCGATCGTCTCGTTCGAGACGTAATAAACGTAGCCAGCGTCGGGGCTGAGATCGAGCTGCGCGTCGGTTGGCACTTGAGTAAATTTGCTATCGCTACCATCCCAGCCAACTGCAACCTCTCCGAACTTTGCTGCTTCTTTGGCGGCGTGCTTGCCCCAGGCACCCGTGAGAAGATAGTCGGCGCTATGATGCTGCTCGCCGAGCAAATTCATCGGGATCATCGCAAACTGAAGCCGCCCACCGCCTTGCAGGAACAAAACCGAGTAGTTGTCGGGCACGGCCAGCAGCCGGCGAATGTTGGCCTCGGCGGCAGCCATGATTTCTTTGAAGGCAGCGCTGCGGTGGCTGATTTCCATGACCGACGCGCGGGGGCCGGGTAGGGCCAGCAACTCTTTTTGTGCCTGCGCCAGCACAGGCTCAGGCAAGGCAGCGGGACCGGCGGCAAAATTATAGGCCCGTTGGGTCATAGCGATACGTCTCTGGTGGGGGTGCTGCTTGGCTGTCGATACCGATCGGACACGGCGGGTCGAAGCGGGTTTGCTGAAAACGGGATATTTTACCGCTTGAGAGGGCGGTTGGCGAGGGGCGTTGGAGGAGAGATACTAGCAGACGCGGGACGCCAATGCGTGTGTTCTGCTCCCTATTCCATCGGCTATAATCACTTTTGTATGCTGATGCATTCTGATTGTCGCTATTCGCCGATCGCATTTAAGAGCACAGTCTATGCCGAAGCCGCCTATCGCTATCCGTTTGATTGCCTTGTCGCTGATCGTGCTGGGTACGCTCACGATCACCGAGTTCATTGTGCAGCTTGCGCTGTACGACAACTTCGCGCTGGACTTTCAGTTCTTTCTCATACCCATTGGATTCGGCTTGCTGCGCAGATCGGAAAAATCACGTTGGTAGGCATCTTTTTTCTTGGGGCTTTGGAGTATTGGAATCTCCCTCGTACTGGCCGCACACGTTTATTGTTTGTTTTTCGAGCAGCCTAACTCCTTGAATGTCGATCTAGGTATTTTTCCGTGCCTTGCCTTACTGGTAGTTCTTGGCTTGGCGTGGAAGGTAGTTCGTTCCCCAACAACGCTTGCCTGGTTTGCCACGAAACCTAGCAAAGAAGAACAGCGAAGGCCGTTTCAATTTCGTATTGCTACGCTGCTATTTTGCACGACACTCTTAGCCACAATCTGCGCCTTTCACCGCGAAGATATCATTTACCATCCCAGGGAAATCCACATCGAACACCGTGGTGGCGTCAGAAACGAAATGACATGTGTCTCCTATGGCCTACACCGGCGTCGTTGGGGAGATAATCCAGGAATCGTCGATTTTGTGGTGATCGAAACAGAGCCTGGCAACGGGCCATTCAGCTCGCGTGTCGGACGCAGTACTTCTTCGGGGCGCCAGTCTGCCAAGTTGCACATTCCAGATGGCAAAACGATTCGGCTTCCTGGAAATGTTCAGCTCTACGAAATCAACGATGGCGTTTTCCGCACTTTACCTGGGAGAGTATCTATCCAGCAACTCGAGTCTTATCTTGGCCAATCGTGGGACAATCTAAAAATCGACGATTTACTGGCGACACCAATAGCGGAAGTGGCTGTGCCGTAGAGGGTTGAAGAGTCTCCGGCAGTCTCCATTAAACGGTGCCCCAACCCCGCAGACAGGCGGCCTCGAAATGGCTAAAATACGGTCTTGCTTCGAAAAACACCCATTTCCGCCGCGATCAAGGAAAGAGCCATGGCTGCCATCCAACTAAAAACCGACCCGTTTTCTGCTCGCGATACTTTTGATACGGGAAGTGGCAAGGCCGGGATATATCGGCTCTCAACGCTCGAAAAGGTGGGGCTGACCTCGGTCGACAAGCTGCCGTTTTCGATCCGGGTGCTGCTCGAATCGTGTCTGCGGAATTGTGATGGGTATGTCGTGACCGAGGACGATGTGAAGTCGCTGGCGGCTTGGGCCGACTCGAAGGGGAAGGCGGCGGTCGAAGTGCCTTTTAAGCCGGCGCGGGTGGTGCTGCAAGATTTTACTGGCGTGCCGGCGGTGGTCGACTTGGCAGCAATGCGGTCGGCTATGCAGCGACTCGGGGGCGACCCAAACAAAATCAATCCACTGGTTCCGGCCGACTTGGTGATCGACCATTCGGTGCAGGTCGACTATTTTGCGAGCGATACGGCGCTCGATCTGAATATCGAATTGGAATTCACCCGCAACAAAGAACGCTACGAATTTTTGCGTTGGGGCCAAGATGCGTTTGATAACTTCCGCGTGGTGCCACCAGGAACAGGGATCGTGCATCAGGTGAATCTTGAGTATTTAGCGAAATGCGTTTTTCTTCGCGATGATCACGCCGGCCAAGTGGCAGTGCCCGATTCGCTCGTTGGCACCGACAGCCACA
>JAJDEE010000505.1 GCA_029259975.1 Planctomycetota bacterium | reverse complement strand
TTGCTTTCCGCCAAACTTCGGATACCGCTAACGGTATCCAGCGCCAGGTACGACACGGAGGTGTCTACCATGTTCGGTCCAACTGTAAATCTTGGAGAGGGGGCTAGATAGTTTGTTTGGGAGGCGAAGTCGCTCGAAACGCCCTGCGAACCCGCACGAAACGTCTGGTAATGCTGCACATCCTGAGAGAACACCCCGACGCCAAAATCATTGTTATCCACCCACGCGGCCCAATACTCCGTCGGCCTAACAGAGGTGACATGACTGTCGGAAATTTGGCCAATTGGCAACGTGCTGACAGCGCCGCCGGTGAACGGACTACTGCCATCGTAGGTTTTGAAATTTTTCAGGTCCGACGTCACGTAAACAGCGGGGACCTCTTGGGGCACCCAATGTGAACGATCTACGGCATCGCTGGTCACCCGCGATTGGATCCGCACGGCGCGGTTTTCCAACGTAATCCACGTCTCAAAGATCGCATCTCGGCGTAGATTGTCCTTACCCCAATCGAGTGGCTGCGATCGCGTGTAGATCGTGGTGCCATCGTTGGTCAACTGTTGCACACCAGGGGTATTGCCCAGAACATCCCCGCCTTGAATCGGATTCCATGGCCAAGGATCAAAATTGGGACTAGGTCCTCCCCCCTCGATAGGGCTTCCATAATAAGAATACTGAGCTAGACGGCCCGCATCGTGCCGGTTGATGTAATTTTTGCCCGGACTACCGGGGCCATTGCTGTCGGCCAAATATTCGATTGCTCCGCCGAGGACATCACTGACGCCGACGCGGATGAGGCCGTTGTCCAGAAAGTGAGTGGTTGCGAACACGGGGCTTTGCAAGGACCAGAATAGGCTACATGCCGCGCAAACGGCAGGTATTCCCGATAGGCGTCTTAATGGGTCAAAATGCATCGATAGCACCTCAGTAACGGTTCCTTGTACTACGTGTTTCTCCTATCGTGTTGCATGCGGAGGCGTCAACACCGTAGGCGAGCATCCACGTGACTAGGTCATCACCAGCGTTGAAGGGAACTGATCGATCAGTTCCTTGAGTTCACTTGCTCTTGGCAATGACGGCTGCGCTCCCAGCTTGGTCGTCGCCAACGCTCCGGCCGCGTTGGCCTCAAGTACGGCCTCTTTCACCGATTTGCCGGCTCCGACGGCCACAGCCAAGCCACCGTTGAAGGCGTCGCCAGCAGCCGTGCTGTCTACAGCATTCACTGGGAATCCCGCGATCATGATCGTTCCCGCCCGACTAGCGGCCAACGTACCCGCGGCGCCCAAGGTCACGAACACGTTCTCAGGCCCATAGCTTAATAGCTTTGTTGCCGCTGCTTTAGCGCTTTCTTCGTCGGTCACCGGTATCCCGGTTAAGCGTTCAGCCTCGTTTTCGTTCGGAGTCAGATAGCTGACACGTTGCAATAATTCTGGGTTGAGCTGTCCCTCAGGCGTCGGTGCCGGATCGAGAATCACGGGCACACCTGCATCGTAAGCAATTTTCGCTGCAGCAATCGCTGTTTCTTCAGGTATTTCTAACTGGAGCATCAGGACGCTAGCGCTGCAAATGACGTCGCCAATCCTTTCGATGTCCTCCGGCATAAATGCATGATTCGCACCCGAGGCCACCGAGATAAGATTCTCGCCAGCGTCATCCACAAGAATCAGTGCCACCCCAGTAGGAGCGTTCTTCGACCGCCCGATGTGCTCGACATTGATGCCTTCCCTTTGGTATCCCTCGATCGCCTGACGACCAAACAAATCGTCGCCAACTTTGGCGACGAAGGTTACCTGAGCACCAAGTCGCGCAGCCGCTACGGCCTGGTTAGCGCCTTTACCGCCGGGCACGCAGACAAACTCGCCGCCAGTAACCGTTTCGCCTGGAACGGGAATGCGCGCCGATTTAACGACCATATCGGTATTCGAGCTGCCGACAACAACGATGTGTGGATGTGCCAAGTAAATTCTCCAGAACAATAAATTATTTGCACGTCAGCATTACGCTAGCGTGCGACGATGATGAATCCCAACCCCAAAACGTAACAAGCAAACATAAGAGCCAGCAGTATGTTTGTCCCCGCCGGCGCCTCGCGAAATTCTTTCCAAATAAATACGCCGCAAATCGCAGCAATGAGCGTGGCCCCCTGGCCCAATCCGTAGGATATTGCAAAGCTTGCTTTCTCAGCGGCGATAATGCTGAACGTCATACCAATACCCCAAATCATTCCACCCACAACGCCCCAGAGGTGATCGCGAAACAACCCTTTTAAGTAATCTCGAAACGCCACCGGTTCCCCTGTGAATGGTTTGGCCATAATCACCGGATTCAAAACAAAGTTACTCAACAGTAAGCCGAGCGAGAAGCACACCATGGCTGTGTAGGGACTTAATTTCCCCGCTTCCATTATCACTGAGTCGGTGGCCATCGAGTTGGCAACAAACTTGTAGAAGAACCCCATCGTGACGCCGCATAAGATGGACAGGACTAGCCCTTTGGCCCCGCCCTGCGCTTGGTTCGGCAACCGTCGATAGGCGACAGCGTCGAGAATGATCGCGGCTGCCACAAGGCCAACGCCCAGAAACAGTAGCGCTGGGTGCCCCGCATCGCTGGACGTGGAGCCGGCATAATTCACCAGTACGCCTAGTACTAACGCAATTCCGATTCCCACCGGGAAGGCAACGGACATACCCGCAATTGAAATAGCAGCAACCAGCAAGATGTTGGCGACGTTGAAGATCGCTCCGCCAAGCATGGCGGAAGCCACATTTTGCCAGTCGGCCTGTTTAATATCAGCAATGAACCCCCGGCCAACGTCCCCAAAACTGCCCATAGTCAACGCCAGCAGCAAGGATACGAGCACAACACCGAACACATAATCCCAATAAAACAACTCAAATCGCCAGCGAGTGCCGGTCAACTTCTGTGTGTTGGCCCACGAACCCCAGCAGATCATCGTCACGACGCAAAACGCCACTGCCAATGGATAACTGTTTACGACAAACATGAAACGACTTCCTAGGATTTATTTGTTTTGTACCGTAACGCTTGGCGGTTGGCTCGAGAGATAAGTGAAAGCTTCCTTCGCACGCAAAATTTGTTGAGGCGTAACAGTAAAATAGCGATGCAGTCCCTTCTCATCCTCTTCGAAATGCGTAATGCCTTCGTTGTCAATAGACACGCGCCCTGGAAGAGAGAACCCGAAGTAGCCGCGAGTTGGTCGCACCGCCTGCAAGACGCACGTGAGATCCCAAGTGGGGCGATTGTGCGGCGGCGGCATATAAAGTTCGTAAGCTTCTGCCACAGGGTGATGCACCACGTAACCATAATCCTGCTGAATGCTCTCAGCGGGATACTCAATGTCGCGACCGATTTCGAAACCACTGAAGTCGATCGGCGTCGGCCATTGGTCAGCCAGTTTTGGTGCGGCAGCGATATCTTGAACCACGTTGTACTCTTCATGCCTCTTTATGTTCGGATCGCTGGTCGCCTCAAAATATCCGGCCATGACCAGCAGCTTCTTCACCTTTTGACTCACAAGGTCTCGACCGTTGTCTTCTGAAAAAGAATCAGGCCCAGTGGCTAAGAGACGCGCTAGATTTGTCGAGAATCCCACCTGTACGATCACAACGGATTGATCAGGCTGAGCAGCCAACACTTTTCGCAAGACGGCCAATGCGTCGGGTGCCCGGTCGCCGTCGGCATAACGATTGGGATATCGCAACTTTGCCCCATCCTTGACAGCCGCCAGCGGTAGAAACTTGCCTGCCTCTGGCGGCACTCCATCAAGAACGAGGCCGACGGGAATGTTGTCTCGGCCATAGAATCGATTGACAGCATCGACAAACGCCGCAGCAAGAGGATGGTCCTTGGTGACCGTGACCGCCAATAACGAACATTCGCCACGCGATTCCAGCGCATGGATCATCGCCAGCGCTAGTACGTCGTCAACGTCACCACACATGTCGGTATCAAAAATAAGCCTAACAGGGCCTTCGTCGGCCAATTGCTCAGCAGCCGCAGCCATTTGCGCAACGCACACTAAGCTAAAACTCAGATATAGAATCGCATTTAGCAAAAAATGTCCTCTTCCCATAATTCGTCTTGCACGCACACAAAACGTCTTAAACACATCCCAAAATCCATATGCCTTAGTATGGAGGAAAACAC
>JAJDEE010000504.1 GCA_029259975.1 Planctomycetota bacterium | reverse complement strand
CGACAAGCGGAGCCTCCACCTCTCCGGCGGCCTGCCTGCGCAGTCTGGGAACAGACACGCACATCGTTGCCGGCAATTCGGGAGACCATCCGCTGATCTTGCCGATGTTGGTGCAAGCCTATCAGTCGCCACTGGCCGACGATTTTCAAAGCCGGCTCGACCAGCCGCATACGCTGCCCTGTGACCGACTTTTGCTGCGGCGCGCTGATCGGCTAATCGGCCACGTTCAAGTTACTAGGCATACGGGTTGGTTTCATGGTCAACGTTTCCCGCTGGCCCGTCTGCAAGATTTTGTCACGCTACCCGAGTACCGCGCCGCCGATTTCGAAACGCCGTTGCTGGCTATTGCCGAGTCGGTCGCTGCCAACGAAGGTGCCGTCCTTGCTGTCGTACGAACCGACCGCCCCGAGTGGTTTGAGCAGCATGGCTGGAGTTGCTGTCGAGGCCAGGGGCATACACGTGCCAACACACGCGCGATTCTTTCGCACCTAGACGCCCAACAGGCAAATCGCAAATCTCTTTCTTCCAATATCGAAATCCGCACTTGGCGGCATTTCGAGCTTGATAGCATTCTGAAACTCTACCAACAACTGTCGACAAACATGTGGGGTACCTTGCAGCGTTCCCTTGAAACTTGGCAATGGCTGGTCGGTCGCAAGGCGCACGATCAAGTGCTGATTGCGGTCAAGCAACCGACCAACCAACGCCACAGTGATGCAAGCGATGACGAACTACCCAATGCGACCAGCACCAATGAACTCGACATCCTCGGCTACGCGATTGTTCGTGATTCTTGTATCGTCGAAATGCTAACACTCCCAGGGCATTCGGCAGTGCGTTCGTTGCTGCTGACACGTGCATGCCGCGACGCGATCGATCGCGATCATCATTTCGTCTCGCTGCACACCCCCGCTGCCGACCCGATGCACGAATTGCTGGTAACCGCCGGCGGCACCTGGATCGCCGATAGCGCTGCCTCTGCTGGACAGTGGATGCTCAAGCTGCTCGCCCCCGACCGTTGGATTGAACGGCTCTATCCCCTGTTACACGAACGCGCCCGTGAAGCAGGCATCGGGCGTCCCTTAGAAGTCGACTTTGCTGTAGGCGAAAAACTCCAACGATTCACACTCTCCCGCCGCAGCTCACGACTACAAACGATAGGCAAATCACCCGCGGCAATACAGTGCAGCCAAAACACCTTGCAAGATTTACTGACGAGCAACCTCACCTTCCCAGAAGCCATCGCCCAAGGCCGCCTTCGTACGCCCCACCTCAGTCTGCTGCGAACCCTGGCAGCCTTGTTCCCACCCAAGCTATTTTGGCAATCGCCGTTTCCGTTGCTGCGGCTGTGAAACCGGGTAGATGCAATCGTCGATGCTAAGGCTAAGAAGCATCCAACTGACTCATGGCGATAAATTCACGTCTTGCCCCCGCCATCGCATAGAGATACCCGCCCGAATACTCATGCCGGACTTCGCCATCGGTCTCCGAGGCCAAGTATTCTTCAACAGACGGTTGCAGAAGGGGAGCGGCAGGGGCATGGTGTGTTTCTACGCTCTTTGGGTAGGCTGAGGAATCGAATCTAAACACGGTTACTTGAAGGGGGCTATGCTAGAGGGCAAGCCTACCCGCATAAAGAACCTTGCAAATGCCTGCGAGAAATGTTCCAGAAAAGGTGAGTTAAGCCGCAAGCGATCGCCTAGTGATTCAGCGTGATTTTCCAGATAGTTGATTGGTAAACTAACAATATGGCCAAAATCAACAACGAGAGATGATCGATTGTCTTCAGGGAAATCTGCAGAAGCAAGCATGTGCAGCGAATGTTTCCCGCCTTTCCTTACGTGATCCCAATTTTTTGTAATTTCATAGTGTGGGTTAAATTCGGCAAATTCTGTAAGCGTGTGGATGGGACAAAGTGCCACAAACTCAACTTTTCCATTTCCTAAATCACAGCTTTGTGTGACAATAATGAGTGTTTGGCAAACTACATCGACACTCTGCGCGTCCCCCCCAGTTTCAGTTGGTGTTGGATCAACAAATACCGGCAAGCAGCAATTAGGAAGCAAATCGCCTTGAGCTAAAGTTCTGTTCGTTATCGAATTCCACCACAAATCGTTCATTCCTCTTCGTCGTCCTCAATTTCAATGCTACGAGGGCGCATTGGTCGGGCTGGCTTGAAATGAACCTTGATAGTCCCGATCTTCTTAAACGGAACATGAGTGATCTCATCGTTGGGAGAGGCAAGACAGTCTATCACATAGCTCGGACGACTATTCCAATGAGCAATTACTGACCCAAATTGTTTCGCCAAAATTTGGCCATCGCTACCCTCTAGTTTGTAACTAGAGCGCACCTCTTGGGCTGGAACTTCCCACGTCGGCGGTAAATCAACGGCAATAGGCATTAGTTAAATAACCCTCGAGTCGAATCAGTTATACACGATTCAAAAAGGCTGTTCTTCCTATCGTGAAATTCTTCTATGTGATTCCAAATAGCTTCTTCGCTATCTGGAAGCGAATGGTCACGAAATAAGTCTATATCCAGGATGACTGAAATGATATCAGGATTAGGAGGTGGGACAATTGCTTGATTAATAATTACTTGTGCTGAAATATCATCTTGCGGGAGATGCACTTGCATAAAAAAACCAGAAATGGCTTGCGGAAGTTCTGGAGAAATCTCTGGACCTGTTCGGAAATAATCCTTTAACTCAATAGGTTGACCGTTGGTCGGTATTGGAATATCAATTCTGTTAATATACCGGGCAGCTATTCGCGTAACACTTTGAGGAGCGACTATACGATAAGCATTCCACATAGTCTTCGCTAAATTGCGGAATGATTTCCATCCCTTATAAGGTGCTAAGCGGCTAAAAGTAAACCCTTCTAATTGCCTTTGACAAACATATTTACCATCGGTAGATGTCGCCCGATAACCAGTTTGCTTGTGCTTCGCGGACGCAGAGGTCCCGACTCCTGGTTCAACGTGTATCGTACCAGTCGCTTCAATCATTGGCTTGATATTTGGATATTCTTTATCAGATTCTTCGCTCAGTTGCTTTAGAGTTCCCAGGGAAAGATTGGGGCATGGCACCACTCGAAGGTCAATAATTGCCTCGGTGATCGGCGGTTGGTTGTATTCTTGACTTTCAGGCATTACTTTTATAGTAGGCTGAGCATAGGCTTTTGGAAATGCCAGAATTTCTGGTAATCGGCATCTACGCAAAAAACCCCGGCCAAATGGCCGGGGTTTTCGTACTTCAAACTCAAAACTCGCGACTCGCCTAGTACATCCCGTCCATCCCTGGTGCGCCAGCTCCCTTGCCGTCCTTCTTTGGGGC
Source organism: Planctomycetota bacterium (assembly GCA_029259975.1). GTDB lineage: Bacteria > Planctomycetota > Planctomycetia > Pirellulales > Lacipirellulaceae > Bythopirellula. The sequence goes on along the minus strand of JAJDEE010000504.1, from coordinate 1,760 downwards.
GTCGGCGATTAGGGCATCGCTAGTTAGGAGGAGGGCCGCGACGCTGGCTGCGTTTTGCAGGGCGGTGCGGGTGACCTTCGTGGGGTCGATGACGCCGGACTTGACTAGGTCTTCGTAGGTGTCGGTCGCGGCGTTGTAGCCGACGTTTCCTTTCGAATCGACGACTTTTTCGCAGACGATGCCGCCGTCTTGGCCGGCGTTGTTGGCGATCGCACTGACCGGGGCACGGCACGAACGCGTGACGATGTTGTAGCCGATCTCTTGGTCGTGGCTCAGACCGTCAGTGCTGACCTTGGTGCTGGCTCGCAGTAGGGCGACACCACCACCTGGCAGGATGCCTTCTTCGACGGCTGCGCGCGTGGCGTGCAGAGCGTCTTCGACGCGGGCCTTCTTTTCTTTCATCTCGCTCTCGGTCGCGGCACCAACGTTGACTTTGGCAACACCGCCGGACAGCTTGGCCAGACGCTCTTCGAGCTTTTCTTTGTCGTAGTCTCTCGATGAGTTGTCGATCTCGCGACGAATCTGGCCGATGCGGCCCTGGATGTCGGCACTCTTGCCGGCACCTTCGATGATCGTCGTGTTGTCCTTGTCGACAATGATCTTCTTGGCACGGCCCAATTCGCTGAGGCCGATTGCTTCGAGCTTGATGCCGAGATCTTCAAAGACAGCCTGCCCGCCGGTGAGCGTAGCAATGTCTTCGAGCATCGCCTTGCGACGATCGCCAAAGCCAGGCGCCTTAACAGCACAAACATTAAACGTACCGCGAAGGCGGTTGATGACCAAGGTGGCCAGGGCTTCGCCGTCGATGTCTTCGGCGATGATCAACAATGGCTTGCCGGCGTTGACCACGGCTTCGAGGCAAGGGACCAAATCCTTGACGCTGCTGATCTTCTTTTCAAAGACCAACACGTAGCAATCTTCGAGTACGCACTCCATCGCGCCTTGGTCGGTCACGAAGTATGGCGACAAGTAGCCGCGATCGAACTGCATGCCTTCGACCCACTCGACCTCGGTCGCGAGGCTCTTGCCTTCGTCGACGGTGATGACGCCGTCCTTGCCAACTTTTTCCATTGCTTGCGAAAGCATTTCACCGATTTCGGTGTCGCCGTTTGACGCAACGGTACCGACTTGGGCCATTTCGTCGGTCGTCTTGATTTTGACGGCCATCTTGTGGAGCTGCGCGGTAATATCCTCGACAGCCTTTTCGATGCCCTGCTTCATTTGCACAGGGTTCACACCAGCCACGACAGCACGCAGACCTTCGTTGAAGATCGCTTCGGCGAGGACGGTCGCGGTCGTGGTGCCATCGCCAGCGACGTCGGACGTCTTGCTAGCGACTTCTTTGACCATCTGGGCACCCATGTTTTCGAAGGTGTCTTCCAGCTCGACTTCTTTAGCGACGGTCACGCCGTCTTTGGTGACGGTCGGCGAGCCGAACGATTTTTGCAGGATGACGTTACGGCCTTTGGGTCCTAGCGTCACTTTGACGGCACGGGCCAATTTGCCGACACCGCGACGCATCGCGTCACGAGCTTCTTGATCGAAGGCAATAATTTTTGCCATGGCGAGGGTTCCTTAGTTTTTGAGTTGGTGAATGGTTTGGTGTTTTGGAGGTGTTCGCTTCGGGAAGCAAAGGAGCGAGGTGTTAAGATCGAGGATCGAGTTATTTTTGCTCGTTCCTCGTTCCTCGCACCTACTCGATCACTGCCAGAATATCGCTTTCGCTCATCAGCAAGTATTCTTCGTCGTCGATGCTGATT